>NZ_JBPQTP010000054.1:0-42593 GCF_051386395.1 Micromonospora sp. URMC 106 | reverse complement strand
CGTGGGGGCTGGGCGGGATAGGGTCGGGGGTTGATGAGCGCGACGATGATCGTCAAGGGGCTGGCCGCGGGGCACGGGGACCGGGCGCTGTTCGCCGGGCTGGACCTGGTGGTCGCGCCCGGGGACGTGGTGGGGCTGGTCGGGCCGAACGGCGCCGGCAAGTCGACGCTGCTGCGTACCCTCGCCGGGTTGCTGCCGGTGGAGGCCGGGAGCATCGCGCTCAGCCCGCCCACGGCGAGCGTCGGGCACCTGCCGCAGGAGCCCGAGCGACGCGCCGGCGAGACCGTCCGGGACTTCCTGGCCCGGCGCACCGGGGTCACCGCCGCGCAGGCCGCCCTCGACGCGGCGACCACCGCGCTCACCGACGGCAGGCCCGGCGCGGACGACGACTACGCCGACGCGCTGGAGCGCTGGCTCGGCCTGGGCGGGGCGGACCTGGAGGAGCGCGCCGAGCAGGTCGCCGCCGAACTGGGTCTCACGGTCGACCTGGACCACCCGATGACCGGGCTCTCCGGCGGCCAGGCAGCCCGGGCCGGGCTCGCCTCGCTGCTGCTCAGCCGCTACGACGTCTTCCTCCTCGACGAGCCGACCAACGACCTGGACCTGGCCGGGCTGGCGCGGCTGGAGGAGTTCGTCACCGGGCTGCGCGCCGGCACGGTGCTGGTCAGCCACGACCGCGAGTTCCTCGCCCGCACGGTGACCCGGGTGCTGGAGCTGGACCTGCACCAGCAGCAGGTCCGGCACTACGGCGGCGGCTACGCGGGCTACCTGGAGGAGCGCGAGGTGGCCCGCCGGCACGCCCGCGAGGAGTACGAGGAGTACGCCGACACCCGGTCGGCGCTGGAGGCGCGCGCCCGCACCCAGCGGGCCTGGATGGAGAAGGGCGTCAAGAACGCCCGCCGCAAGGCCACCGACAACGACAAGATCGGCCGCAAGTTCCGCGCCGAGGCGACCGAGAAGCAGGCGGCCAAGGCCAAGCAGACCGAGCGGCTGATCGAGCGGCTGGAGGTGGTCGAGGAGCCGCGCAAGGAGTGGGAGCTGCGGATGGAGATCGCCGCCGCGCCCCGCGCCGGCGCCGTCGTGGCCTCGCTGCGGGACGCAGTCGTACGCCGGGGCGGCTTCACCCTCGGCCCGGTGACCCTCCAGGTCGACTGGGCGGACCGGGTGGCGGTGACCGGGGCGAACGGCTCCGGCAAGTCCACCCTGCTCGCCGCCCTGCTGGGCCGGCTTCCCCTCGACTCCGGGCACGCCGCGCTCGGCCCGGGCGTGGTGGTCGGCGAGGTGGACCAGGCCCGCGGGCTCTTCCTCGGCGACGTGCCCCTGATCGACGCGTTCCGCGCCGCCGTACCGGACCTGCCGCCGGCGGACGCGCGGACGCTGCTGGCCAAGTTCGGCCTGCGCGCGGCGCACGTGCTGCGGCCGGCGGCGACCCTGTCGCCGGGCGAGCGGACCCGGGCCGCGCTCGCGCTGCTCCAGGGGCGCGGGGTGAACCTGCTGGTGCTGGACGAACCGACGAACCACCTGGACCTGCCGGCCATCGAGCAGCTCGAGTCGGCCCTGGCGAGCTACCCGGGCACGCTGCTGCTGGTCACCCACGACCGGCGGATGCTCGACGCGGTGGCGACCAACCGGCGGCTGCGCGTCGACGCCGGACGGATCGCCGAGGATTGATCCGTGCCGACCCGCTCGCGGCGGGTGACAATGACTCCATGCTCAAGTGGGAGTACGCGCTGCTGGTCCGCCGCCGCCAGGCGGCCACCAACGACATCGGCTGGGAGGTCGTCTTCGTCTGGTACGGCCCGGACGGCTCCATGGTCGACGTGACGCCCTACGGCGACACCGCGCTGGCCCACCTGAACCGGGCCGGTGACCAGGGCTGGGAGTTGGTCGCGATGAGCGAGGACCCGTCCCTGCCCGGCAACAACGAACTGCACCGCTACCACCTGAAGCGGCCCAAGCCGGCCGCCCCGCCGCCCCGGCAGCGGATGCGCGGCGGTCGCCCCCGGCGGACGATCAGCGGCTGACCGCCGTCCCGGCGCCACCCGCGACGGGCAGCGCCGGCTCGCGGTACGGCGCGGGGCATACCGGGCGCGGATCCGGGTATCGGCCCGCGGGAGGTGGGCCCGGATGGTCGCGCTGGCACAGACCCCGCCCTCGGCCGAGCGGCTGCGGGCGATCGACGTATTCCTCGCCGAGGCGTGGGCCGACGAGGCCCGGCACGACGACCGACTGCGCGACCTCGCGGTGGAGGTGCGCTTCGACCGGGGGGTCGCCCACCTGAGCGGCGAGGTCGCCGAGCAGTCCGACCTGCGCCTGGTCCGGGACCGGGTGGGCCGGCTCGCCGGGGTGTTCGGCGTCTGGTGCCGGGTACGCGTCGCCGGGCGCGACCCGGTGGTGGTCGACCTGGGCTGCGGCGCCACCAAGCAGTGGCCGGGCAACCTGGGGCTGGACATCTTCCCCGCCCCCGGGGTGGACGCCGTGGCGGACCTCTCCGGCTCGCTGCCGCTGGCCGACGACTCGGTGGACGTGCTCTTCGCGGTGCACATCCTGGAGCACCTGGTCGACTTCCTGCCGCTGGTCGACGAGTGCCACCGGGTGCTCCGGCCGGGCGGCGTGCTGCACGTGATGAGCCCGTGGTGGCGGCACGTGAACGCGGTCGCCGATCCCACCCACGTCCGGCTGCTCGACGTGCAGACGGTCAAGGGGATCTGCCTCCAGCGCCCGCCGGGCACCCCGCGCTGGTATCCGCTGCACGTCGGCTGCGACGGGGCCTCGATCTTCGCCGACCTCACCCCGCTCGCCCCGGACGCGGACGGCCCCGCCCCCGCCCACCTGGCCCGCTTCTTCGACTGACCCGTCCCACCCGGCGGAACGCGCGTCCGGGCGAGCACGTGCGCCGGCCGGTGACGCTCCTCGGCGCAGCCGGGCGTCCGGGGTACGCACGTCCGCCGGCCGGTGACGCTTACGGAGCCGGCGGGCGTCAGCGACCCAGGGTGCTCTCGCGGGGCGTCAGGCGCCAGGGGGCGGAGAGTTCCCGGGGCGGCGCGGCGCGGTCGCCGTCGATGCGGCCGGCCAGCAGTTCCACGGCCAGCCGGGCGATGCGTTCCTTGTCGGGGGCGATGGTGCTCAGCGTCGGCACGGAGAAGCGGCCGTCCTCGATGTCGTCGAAGCCGGCCACCGCGACGTCCTCGGGGACCCGCAGGCCCGCCTCGTGCAGGGCGCGCAGGGCGCCCAGGGCGAGGGTGTCGTTGAAGCAGAAGACCGCGTCGGGGCGTACGCCGGAGGCCAGCAGCGCGCGCATCGCGGCGGCGCCGTCCGCGCGGTGCCAGGCCGACGCGGGCGCCACCAGCCGCTCGTCGTAGGCGATGCCGGCGTCGGCGAGCGCGGCGGTGTAGCCGGCGAGCCGGAGCCGGGCGCTGGCCCCCTCCGGGGTGCGCTGCGAGCCGACGGCGGCGATCCGGCGGCGGCCGAGCCCGAGCAGGTGGGCGGTGAGTTCCCGGGCGGCGCCCACGTTGTCGATGCCGACGTGGTCGGCGGGGCCGTGGTCGACCCGCTCGCCGAGCAGCACCATCGGGGTGCCGTCGAGCCCGGTCAGGTCCTCCGCGGTGAGCGCCAGCGGGCTGAAGATCAACCCGTCGATGAGGTGCTCGGTGATGCCGGAGGCGACCACCCGCTCCTGCTCGTGGCCGCCGCCGGTCTGGTCGATGAGCACCGTCCAGCCCAGCTCGGCCGCGGCCGTGACGACGTGCCGGGCCAGCTCGGCGAAGTAGGGGATGTCCAGCTCGGGCACGGCCAGCGCGATCACGCCGGTGCGCCCCTTGCGCAGGTTGCGGGCGGAGAGGTTGGGCCGGTAGTTCAGCTCGGCGATGGCCTCCTCGACCCGGGCCCGGGTGTCGGGGCGGACGTGCACGTAGCCGTTGACCACGTTGGAGACGGTCTTGACCGAGACGCCGGCCCGCTCCGCCACGTCCTTGAGTCTGTGTCGCACCGCGCCACCTCCCCCCATGACTGCGCACTTTACCGCGTGGCCAGGTCTTTACAACGTTGCTTACAACGTTGTAGAAACCAGGGATACCGGGTGACCACGGTCACTCGGTCACCGGTGACGAGGAAAGGTGGCACCCCCTTGCGGACCGCGCAGCTCACGATCGACCCGGCCTTCGCGATCGGACCGGCCGACCGGCGCCTCTTCGGCTCGTTCGTCGAGCACATGGGCCGCTGCGTCTACGGCGGGATCTACGAGCCCGGGCACCCGAGCGCGGATCCGCGCGGGCTGCGCGGGGACGTGCTGGAGCTGACCCGGGAGCTGGGCGTGTCGGTCGTCCGCTACCCCGGCGGCAACTTCGTCTCCGGCTATCGCTGGGAGGACGGCGTCGGCCCGGTCGGCGACCGTCCCCGCCGCCTCGACCTGGCCTGGAAGACGATCGAGACCAACGCCTTCGGGCTGGACGAGTTCATGACCTGGGCCGCCACGGCCGGGGTGGAGCCGATGATGGCCGTCAACCTCGGCACCCGGGGCGTGCAGGAGGCCTGCGACCTGCTCGAATACACCAACCACCCGGGCGGGACCCAACTGTCCGACCTGCGCCGCAAGCACGGCGCCGAGGAGCCGTACGGGGTGCGGCTCTGGTGCCTGGGCAACGAGTTGGACGGCCCGTGGCAGGTCGGCCACAAGACCGCCGACGAGTACGGCCGGCTGGCCGCCGAGACCGCCCGCGCGATGAAGATGATCGACCCCTCGATCAGCCTGGTCGCCTGCGGCAGCTCCAACCGGCGGATGCCCACGTTCGCCTCCTGGGAGGCGACCGTCCTGGAGCACACCTACGAGCACGTCGACTACATCTCCGCGCACACCTACTACGACCCGTCCGACGGCGACCAGGCCAGCATCCTGGCCTCCGCCGTCGACATGGACAACTTCATCCGGGACGTGGTCGCCACGGCCGACCACGTGGCGGCGAAGCGGCGGGACCGACGCAAGCTCAAGATCTCCTTCGACGAGTGGAACGTCTGGTACGAGTCCCGGCTGAAGGCCGACCTGGACCGGCGCGGCTGGGTGGAGGCCCCGGCGCTGATCGAGGACGACTTCACCGCGGTCGACGCGGTGGTGGTGGGCGACCTGCTGATCACCCTGCTCCGGCACGCCGACCGGGTCGGCGTGGCCTGTCAGGCGCAGCTCGCCAACGTGATCGCCCCGATCCGCACCCGCACCGGCGGGCCGGCCTGGCGGCAGAGCATCTTCCACCCGTTCGCGCTGACCGCCCGGCACGCCCGGGGCACGGTGCTGCGCACGGAGCCGGTCGGCCCCAGCTACGAGACGAAGAGGTACGGCGAGGTCCCGGTGCTCGACACGGTCGCCGTGCACGACGAGGAGACGGGCGAGCTGACGGTCTTCGCGGTCAACCGGGGCTCGGACGACCTGGCGCTGGGGCTCGACCTGCGCGGCCTGGCAGGACTGTCCGGTCAATCCCACCTGAGCCTCGCCGCCGGGGACGACCCGACGGCGACGAACACCGAGGCCGAGCCCGACCGGGTGACGCCCCGGCAGTTGCCCACCCCCACCACCGACGGCGGCCGGTGCTCCGTGCGCCTGCCGGCCGTCTCCTGGAACGTGCTGCGCTTCTCCCCCGTCGGTGGCTGACACCGCACCGGCCCTGGGCAGGCACAATTCATCCCGTCCCCCAAGGAGTGAAATCCGCATGATGCAGAACGAAATGAGCCGGCGGCGCCTGCTCGGCCTCGGCCTCGGGCTCGGCGCCGCGGCCTCGCTGACCCTGGCCGGTTGCGGCGGCGACGACGACAGCTCGGGCCCGGCGGCCGGCAACGGCGGCAAGGACTACACCGGCCCGAAGGTGGACCTGAAGCTGTGGAACGGGTTCACCGGCGGCGACGGCGACATCTTCAAGGCGCTGGTGAACCAGTTCAACACCGAGCACCAGAACATCGCCGTCTCGATCGCCACGTACCAGTGGGAGGACTACTACAACAAGCTCCCCGGCGCCGCCTCCAGCGGCAGCGGCCCGGACATCGCGGTCATGCACATGGACCAGCTCGCCACCTTCGCCGCCCGCGGCGTGATCACGGAGCTGGACGACGTGGCCAAGGCCCTGGAGCTCTCCGAGGGCGACTTCGCCCCCACCGTCTGGAAGGGCGGGCTCTACAACTCCAAGCGGTACGGCATCCCGCTGGACATGCACCCCCTCGGCTTCTACTACAACAAGGGGGTCATGCAGAAGGCCGGGCTCGACCCGAACAAGCCGCCGACGACGAAGGACGAGTACACCGCCGCGCTGACCGAGCTGAAGAAGTCCGGGGTGCAGGGCTTCTGGGTCAGCCCGTTCCAGTTCACCGGCGGCATGACCTTCTACTCCCTGCTGCACCAGTGGGGCGGCAGCGTGTTCGACGCCGAGGCCACCAAGGCCACCTTCAACTCGGACCAGGCCGTCGAGGCGTGCACCTGGCTGACCGACCTGATCAAGCAGGGCCACTCCCCGGCCAACGTCGGCCAGGACGCCGACTACCTGGCCTTCAAGAGCGGCAAGAACGCCTTCAACTGGAACGGCATCTGGCAGGTCAACGACCTGAAGAAGAGCCCGGAGGTCCAGTGGGGTGTCGCGCCGTTGCCGCAGATCGGCAGCCAGCCGGCCGCCTGGGCCAACTCGCACAACTTCACCATCGTCAAGCAGCGGGCCAACGACGCCAACAAGGTCTCGGCGGCGAAGGTCTTCATCAACTGGCTCAGCCAGCACTCGCTGGACTGGGCCAAGGGCGGCCAGGTGCCGGCCCGCAAGACGGTCCGGGAGAGCGCCGAGTTCAAGGCGCTGGCCGAGGTCAACGCGCTCGCCCCGGAGCTGGAGTACGCCGCCTTCCCGCCGGCGGCCCCCGGCCTCGGCGAGGTCATGACGACGTTCTACAACTCGTTCAACGAGGCGGCGCTGGGCAAGAAGTCGCCGAAGCAGGCGCTGGACGACGGGGTGGCCAAGGCCAACAAGCAGCTGGAGGACAACCGCAAGAAGTACGGGAGCTGAGTTCCCGTGGCGGACGTGATCGAGGTCGGGGCGGCGCGCGGTGACGCGCCGCCCCCGGCGGCCGGCGCTGCCCGCCGGGGCACCTCGGCGGGCCGGACGGGGCGGCTGACGCCGTACCTCTTCCTGGCCCCGTACCTGGTCCTGTTCGGGGTCTTCGGCCTGCTGCCGATCCTGCTCGGGCTCTGGCTCAGCGTGCACCAGTGGGACTTCCAGTTGCCCAACCGGCCCTTCGTCGGGCTGGACAACTACCAGGAGCTGTTCTCCAGCGACTCGGCCGTCTACGGCGACTGGTGGCAGAGCGTCCGGGCGACGGCGATCTTCACCGTCTTCTCGGTGCCGCTGCTGGTGGTCGTCCCGCTCGGGCTGGCGCTGCTGCTGAACCGCTCGTTCCCCGGCCGGACCTTCTTCCGGGCGATCTACTTCGCGCCGTACGTGCTGGGTGTCGCGGTGATCGGCCTGCTCTGGCGCTTCCTGCTCGACGCCAACCTGGGCCTGGTGAACCGGCTCGCCGGCATGGTCGGGCTGCCGGCCGACACCCCGTGGGTGACGGACGTGCCGTGGGCCTGGGTGTCGCTGGTCGGGGTGACCGTCTGGTGGACCTCCGGCTTCAACGCCGTGATCTACCTGGCCGGGCTCCAGGACATCCCGCAGGAGCTGTACGAGGCGGCCAAGGTGGACGGCGCGACCGCCTGGGAACGGTTCCGGCACGTCACGCTCCCCGGGCTGCGTCCGGTGCTGCTGTTCGTGATCACCACGACCGTGCTCGCCTCCGCGAACGTGTTCGGACAGTCGTTCCTGATCACCCAGGGCGCGCCGGGCACGGAGACCCGCACGGTGGTCTGGTTCATCGTCGAGGAGGGGCTGCGGGACAACGACGCCGGCCGCGCCGCCGCGATGAGCATCGTGTTCGCCCTGATGCTGGCGGTGGTGAGCATCGCCAACTTCCGCCTCTTCCGCTACCGGGAAGACTGAGGGGACCGCCATGACGACGCCCACGCGCACCCCCGCGCCGACCCGCGCCGGCGCCCCGGCCGCCCGCCGCGGCCCGGCCACCGGGCTGCGCCGGACCGCGCTCTACGCCACCCTGGTCGCCCTCTCCCTGGTCTTCCTGATGCCGCTGGTGTGGATGGTCATCACCTCGCTGAAGACCTACACCGGGGCCCAGCAGATCCCGCCGACCTGGCTGCCGGATCCGATCTCCGGGTACGGCTACGAACAGATCCTGAACAACTCGGCCAACCCCGTGCTGCGCTGGTTCACCAACAGCATGCTGGCCGCCACGGCGCACGCGCTGCTGGTGCTGGCGACCGCCTCGATGGCCGCGTACGCCCTGGCGCGGATGCGGTTCCGCGGCCGCGGGGTGCTCTTCGCGCTGATCGTCGGGACGCTGTTCATCCCGCCGACCTCGCTGATCATCCCGAACTTCCTGATCGTCGACGAGCTGAACTGGATCGACACCCTGGCCGTGGTGATCGTTCCCGGTGCGGCGAGCGCGTTCGGGGTGTTCTTCCTGCGGCAGTTCTTCCTCTCCCTGCCCCGGGAGCTGGAGGAGGCCGCGGTGCTGGACGGCGCCAACCAGTGGCAGATCTTCTGGAAGGTGGTGCTGCCGCTGTCCAGGCCGGCGCTGGCCACCCTGGCGGTGCTGTCGTTCCTGACCAACTGGAACGACTTCCTCTGGCCGATCTTCGTGCTGTTCAGCCCGGAGACGCTCACCCTGCCGCCGGGCCTGGGCCTGCTCCAGGGCTCCTACGTCACCGACTACCCGGTGATCATGGCGGGGGCGGTGTTGGCCAGCGTGCCGGTGCTGATCCTCTTCGTGCTCGCCCAGCGGCACATCATCCAGGGCGTCTCCCGCAGCGGCCTGAAGGGATGACGGCCGGGACGACCCGGCGACGAGGCGCGGCGGCGGTGCTCGCCGCCGCGCTGCTCGCCGCCGGTTGCGGTGGTGGCGAAGACCCTTCGAGCACGGGAGACGA
The DNA here is from genome assembly GCF_051386395.1 of Micromonospora sp. URMC 106. Taxonomy (NCBI): domain Bacteria; kingdom Bacillati; phylum Actinomycetota; class Actinomycetes; order Micromonosporales; family Micromonosporaceae; genus Micromonospora; species Micromonospora sp. URMC 106. The sequence goes on along the minus strand of NZ_JBPQTP010000054.1, from coordinate 33,589 downwards.
CGCGAGCATGTTCACCAACCCGGTCGTACGCACCGACGCGCCCGACCCGCAGGCCATCCGGGTCGGCGACACCTGGTACCTCTTCCACACCAACGCCGGTGGCCGCAACGTCCCGGTGCTCACCTCCCCCGACCTGGTCGACTGGACGCCGGTCGGCGACGCGCTGCCGGAGCTGCCGGCGTGGGCGGAGGCCGGGAAGAACTGGGCGCCGGAGGTGATCGAGCTGGCCCCGGACCGGTTCCTGCTCTACTACACCGTCGCGGGGCGGGAGTCCGGGCGGCAGTGCGTCGGCCGGGCGGTCGCCGACGCCCCGCAGGGGCCGTACCGGGACGACTCGACCGCCCCGCTGATCTGCCAGGCGGAACTGGGCGGGGCGATCGACGCCAGCCCCTTCCGGGACACCGACGGCAGCCTCTGGCTGCTGTGGAAGAACGACGGCAACGCCATCGGGGTGGACACCTGGATCTGGTCGCAGCGCCTCTCCGACGACGGGCTGCGTCTGGTCGGCGAGCCGACGAAGCTGCTGAAGCAGACCGAGCCGTGGGAGGGCGTTCTCGTCGAGGGGCCGTTCTTCCACCGGCACGACGGGAAGCTGTTCCTGTTCTTCGCCGCCAACGCCTACGACCGCGCCGAGTACGCCGAGGGCTACGCGGTCTGCGAGTCGCCGACCGGGCCGTGCGTGAAGGCCCCGGAGAACCCGATCCTGAAGACCAACGAGGTGGCCTCGGGGCCGGGGCACGCCTCGATGGTGGTCAAGGACGGACGCACCTGGCTGCTCTACCACGCCTGGCCGCCCGGCCAGGAGGGCACCGTCGACCCGGGCCGCCAGGTCTGGCTCGACGAGGTCGTCTGGACCGACGGCAGGCCGGTGGTCAAGGGCCCGACGGGGAAGCCCCAGCCCCGCCCCTGACGCGGGGCTCCGAGCCGGAAGCGCCGACGACGCGGCACCCGCCGACGGGTGCCGCGTCGTCGCGTACCCGGGAACGAAGCCGGACCGGGTCGCGGCGGGCGACCGCCCGGGTTCCGGGGAGCCCGCCCCGAGATCAGACGGAAGCAGGCTCGGCAGCCCGCTCCTCGACCGACGGGGAACGCTGGGCGAGACGGTTCTTCCGGTAGCCGTAGCCGAAGTAGATCAGCACGCCGACCAGCATCCACGCGCCGAACCGCAGCCAGGTCTCCACCGACAGGTTCAGCATCAGGTAGAGGCAGGCCAGCGCCGACACGATCGGCAGCACCGGGGAGAACGGCACCCGGAACGGCCGGTCCAGGTCCGGGCGCCTGCGCCGCAGGATCGGCACCGCGACCGAGACCAGCACGAACGCCGCGAGCGTGCCGATGCTGACCAGATCGGCCAGCGCCGACAGCGGCAGGAATCCCGCGAGCAGCGCGACCGCCACCGTCATGACCGCCGAGATCCGGTACGGGGTGCCCCAGCGCGGGTGCACCCTGGCGATCGACGGCGGGATCAGCCCGTCCCGGCTGATGGCGAAGCCGATCCGGCCCATGGCCACCAGGTCGACGAGGATCACGCTGGTCAGGCCGGCGACGGCGGCGATGGAGACCAGGACGCCGGCCCAGTCCGCGCCGGCCGCCTCGAACGCCGCCGCGATGGGGGCGCCCCGGTCGATCTCGTTGTACGGCACCATGCCCACCACGACCAGCGAGACGCCGACGTACAGCACGGTGGAGATCAGCAGCGTGCCGAGCAGGCCGAGGGTGAGGTCCCGGCGGGGCCGCTTCGTCTCCTCGCCGAGGTTGGCCACCGCCTCGAAGCCGGTGTACGCGAAGAAGACCACCGCTGCGGCGCTGAGCACCCCGACGAAGCCGAAGACCGAGGGCTCCAGCCCGAAGAGGGCCTGTGTGACGGGCTGCTTGATGCCGTCCTCGCCGCCGTCGGCGGGCTGCGCCGGCGGGATGAACGGGGTGAGGTTCGCCGCCTTCACGAGGAACAGGCCGGCGATCACGATGAAGACGCAGATGGCGACCTTGACCAGCACCAGCAGGTTGGTGACCCGGGCGGACTCGCGGATGCCCACGATCGCCACGACGCCGAGCAGCAGCACGATGCCGATGGCCCCGACGTTGACGACGCTGCCCTCCTCGCCGAACCAGGCGGTGGGCAGGCCGACGAGTTCGGCGAGGTAGCCGGACCAGCCGCGGGCCACCACCGCCGCGCCGAGGGCGAACTCCAGCAGCAGGTCCCAGCCGATGATCCAGGCGGCGATCTCGCCCATGGTCGCGTACGCGTAGGTGTAGGCGCTGCCGGCGGTCGGCACGCTGGACGCCAGTTCGGCGTAGCAGAGGGCGGCGAGCAGGGCGACCAGGCCGGCGATGCCGAACGAGATCACCACGCCCGGCCCGGCGCTGTCCCGGGCCTCGATGCCCGTGAGGGTGAAGATGCCGGTGCCGATCACGATGCCGATGCCGAAGCCGGTGAGGTCGCGGGCGCCGAGTCGCCGCTTCAGGCCGGGGCCGCCGTCGGTGCCGTCCGCCGCGCCCTGGGCTATCACTTCCTTGATCGGCTTGGTACGCAGCATGGACACCGCGCGCTCACCCCTCCCACCGCCCGGACCGCCCCCGCGGCGGCCGGTGACCGGCGATGCTACCCAGGGCGGACCCTCCCCAACCGCCACTTCTCCGCCCATTAGGGTCACGACCCGGCGTGTGCGTACGGTCACTGTCGGCGCGGGTGAGCCCGGCCACACGGCGGAGCCGAACCCGACGGACGGACCGATCCCGCGCAGACCCTTGCGCCGGACCCGGGAGGTGTGAAAATTTCCTACCAAGCGGCAGATAGCCGACGGCGAATCTTGCCGGTAGCGCCGCGATGAACCCCTGACACGGGAGCCCCAACGAAGGGACACACCGCATGAAGGCAACTCGGCTCGGAGCCGCCGGGCTGGCCGCCGCACTGCTCGGCGCACTCGTCGCCGCCACCCCCGCGAGCGCGGCGCCCGACGCGGCCACCACCGCCTCCACCACCACCTGCGTCACCGACCCGGCCACGCCGAAGCGGCAGTTCCGGGCCATGTGGATCTCCTCGGTCGTCAACATCGACTGGCCGACCAAGGCGTCCCAGACCGCACCCGACCGCATCGCCACGCAGAAGGCCGAATACCGTTCGCTGCTCGGCCTCGCCGAGCGGCTCAACCACAACGCCGTGGTCGTCCAGGTCCGGCCGACCGCCGACGCGTTCTGGCCGTCGCCGCACGAGCCCTGGTCGGAGTACCTGACCGGGGTCCGGGGCGAGAACCCGGGCTGGGACCCGCTGGCCTTCCTGGTCGCCGAGGCCCACGAGCGGAACCTGGAGTTCCACGCCTGGTTCAACCCGTACCGCATCTCCATGCCCGCCCCGGGCGGCGCCGGCGCCGACATCAGCAAGCTGGCGCCCAACCACCCGGCGCGGGAGCACCCGGAGTGGACCTTCGCGTACCCGCCGGCCGGCGTCGCCGGCAGCCGGCTCTACTACAACCCCGGCGTCCCCGAGGTCCGCGAGTTCGTCCAGACCGCGATGATGGACGCGGTCAAGCGGTACGACGTCGACGGCGTGCACTTCGACGACTACTTCTACCCCTACCCGAGCGGCACCCACCAGGTGCCCGACGACGCCACCTTCGCGGCGCACAACCGGGGCTTCACCAACAAGGCCGACTGGCGGCGGGACAACATCAACCTGCTGATCCAGGAGATGAACGCCAAGATCAAGGCCGAGAAGCCGTGGGTGAAGTTCGGGGTCAGCCCGTTCGGCATCTGGCGCAACCAGTCGGTCGACCCGCTGGGCTCGGACACCACCGGCAGCCAGTCGTACGACATCATCTCCGCCGACACCCGCAAGTGGGTCAAGGAGGAGTGGATCGACTACATCGTGCCGCAGCTCTACTGGTACATCGGCCAGTACCCGGCCGCCGACTACGCCCGGCTGGTGCCGTGGTGGGCGGACGTGGTCAAGGGCACCCGGGTGCAGCTCTACATCGGGCAGGCCGACTACAAGAGCGGTGATCCGGCCTACGGCTCGTTCTGGATGGACCCGCGCGAGCTGTCCGACCACCTGACGCTCAACCGGGCGCACCCCGAGGTGCTGGGCAACGTCCACTTCTCGGCCGTGCAGGTCCGGGCCAACCGGCTCGGCGCGACCGACATCTACGCCGCCGAGCACTACTCGCGGCCGGCGCTGATCCCGACCATGCCGCACCTGCCGTCGAAGCCGCTGCTCATGCCGGTGGTCACCAAGGCCGCGCGGCAGGACGACGGGGTCCGGCTGAACTGGCTCCAGCCGGCCGACGGCGCGGGCCCGCTCGGCACCGCCACGTCGTACGCGATCTACCGCTTCGACGGGGTCGGCCTGGCCGACCGGTGCGACTTCGCCGACGCGGCGCACCTGGTCGACACGGTCCGCGCCGACGCCGACAACCGGACCCAGTCCTGGGTGGACACCACGGCCGAGGCCGGCAAGCGGTACACCTACTACGTGACCGCGCTCGACCGGCTCGCGAACGAGAGCCCGGCCAGCCCGCCGGCGTTCGTCCGCTGACGTCCCACCGGATGCCCCGGGTGCCGCTGGCACCCGGGGCATCCGTCTGTTTCCACGCCTGTCACCAAACGTCGGCTCCCCCCGCAGCTCCACGCGCGGCCGTCGATCGAAACCGGGTCAGGCGTGCTCGGTGTGGCGGTCCGGCGTGACCGGCCGGCGCGGGGCGGGGCGGGCCGGATCCCCGCCGAACCGGGTCGAATCCGCCGCCAGGTCCGGGTGCTCGACGCCGAGCGCCAGGGCCGCCGCCTCCTCCAGCCCCAGCTCCGCCCCCTCGCCGTACGCGGCGTCGAAGGCCGCGTCGCCCAGCGCCCGGCGCAGCTCCCCCTGCCGCTGCGCCCAGTACGCCCCGTAGATGCCCGGGGTGCACCGCATGCTGGCCCGGATCGCGCCCGCCGCGCCGAAGAGCCGGGCGGCCGTCAACCCGTCGCCGCCGGCGGCGCAGCGCACCGCGAGCGCGTGAAGAGTGTCGCAGGCCCGGCCGTGGAAGCCGTGGCTCATCCGGGACCGGAGCGCCACCTGGAGGTGCTCGTGCGCGGCGATCAGGTCGCCGCGGGCCAGGGCCACCATCCCGAGCAGCATGTCGACCGAGCGCCGCCCCCGCTCGACCGGGCGGGCCGCCTCCACCGGGCGGGCCGCGCCCAGCAGCTCGGCGGCCTCGTCCAGGGCGCCCCGCCGCCAGAGCAGCTCGGCCAGGCTGAACACGGCGAACAGCGCGTCGCCCACCACGTCCTCGTCGTGCGCCCAGTCGATGACCTCCCGGCAGACCCGCTCGGCCTCCGCGAACTGTCCCATGTCGACCAGCGGGGCCGCCCGCCCCGCGAGCACCCGGGCGAGCAGGGCCGCGTCGCCGGCCTGCCGGGCCGCCGCCTCCGCCCGCTGGGAGAAACGCAGCTCCTCGGCGAACTCGCCGTCCGCGCCGGCGTGCAGCGAGTGCATGTGGTACGCCGCCGCCAGCTCGGCCTCCGGGATCCGCTCCCCGGTCTCGGCGATCCGACCGTACAGCCGGAACAGCCAGAGCCGCCCCTCCCGGGCCAGGCCCCGCTCCCGCCACCACTGGTCCAGGCCACCGGCCAGCCGCAGCCCCGCCCGGGCGCTGCCACCGGTCGCGCACCAGCGCAGCGCGGCGCGCAGCTCGCCGGCGAGCGGGTCCAGGGCGTAGAGCGAGAGCGTGACCGGCCGCCCGTCCGGGCCGAGGTGCGCCCGCTCCAGCGCGTGCGCCGACCAGGCCACGTGCCGGTCCCGGGCGGCCTGCTCCTCCCCCGCCTCCGCCAGCCGCCGGGCCGCGTACGCCCGGATCGGGTCCAGCATCCGGTAGGTGCTGCCCGAGGCGTGCGGCTCGGCCAGCACCATCGACTTGTCGACCAGCACGGAGAGCGGGTCGAGCGGATCGGTGCCGAGCAGCCACTCCACCGCCGCCAGGTCCACCGGGCCGGCGAAGACCGCCAGCCAGCGCAGCAACCGGGCGGCGCGCGGCCCCAGCGTCCGGTACGACCAGGTGACCGTGGCCTGCATGGTGAGGTGCCGTTCGGTGGCGGACCGCTGCACCGCCCGGGTCGCCGGGGTCGGCGGCGACACCCCGACGGCCGCGGCGACCAGGTCCACCGTGTCCTGCTGGTTGCCCGACCAGCCCCGCTCCACCGGCGGCGGCTCCAGGTCCGCCCGGCCCGCGTCCAGCGTGCCCAGCACGTCGTCGAGGCGCTCGGCGAGCTGACCGACCGAGAGCACCCGCAGCCGGGCCGCCGCCAGCTCGATGGCGAGCGGCAGCCCGTCCAACCGCCGGACCACCCGGCGCAGGTCGGCCGACTCGGCCGGATCCGGCTGCCGGCCGCCCCGGGCCGCCGCCGTCCGGTCCAGCAGCAGCGCGACCGCGTCGCTCTCCGCCCCGTCCACCGGCGGGTCGACCGACAGCGGCGGGATCCGCCAGACCACCTCGCCGGGCAGGCCGAACGACTCCCGGCTGGTGGCGAGCACCTGCACGCCCACCCCGCCGGCGAGCAGCCGGGAGATCACGTCGGCGGAGGCGGCCGGCTGGGCGTCGCAGGTGTCCAGGACGACCAGCATCCGGCGCGCGGCCGCGTACTCCACCAGGGTCTCGACCATCGGGCGGCCGGGCTCGGGGCGCAGGCCGAGCACGGCGGCGACCGCGAACGCCACCAGACCCGGGTCGGTGACCGCGGCGATGTCGACGAACCAGACGCCGTCCGGGTACGCCTCCACCAGGTCGGCGGCGAGCTCCACGGCGAGCCGGGTCTTGCCGGCGCCACCCGCGCCGAGCACGGTGACCAGCCGGTGCGCCTCCACCAGCCGGCGCAGCTCGGCGCGCTCGGCCTGCCGGCCGACGAACGAGGTGATCTGGGTGGGCAGGTTGTGCGCGACCGCGTCGGCGGTACGCGGCCGTGGGAACTGCCGCTCCAGGCCGGGCGCGACCAGTTGGAAGAGGCGTTCCCGGTCGTCGAAGCCGCGCAGCCGGTGCAGACCCAGGTCCAGCAGGGACGCGCCGGCCGGCAGCGGGTCGGCGTGCCGCGCGGTCGACGCCGAGCAGAGCACCTGCCCGCCGTGCGCGGCGGCGGCGACCCGGGCCGCGCGGTGCACCTCGGGGCTGGCGTACTCGCCGTCACGCGGCTCGGCCCGGCCGGTGTGCAGACCCATCCGGACCCGGGGCACGGCGTCCGGCGTGGGCCAGTCGTGGTTGGCCAGGGCCCGCTGCGCGGTCAGGCACGCGGTCAGGGCGGCGGTCGCGTCACCGAAGGCGAGGAAGAACGAGTCGCCCTCGGTCAACAGCTCCGCGCCCTCGGTGGCGGCTATCGTCCGGCGCAGCAGGCGGCGGTGCTCCCGCAGCACCGGCCGGTAGTCCGGGCCGAGCATCTGCGCCAGCCGGGTCGAGCCCTCGATGTCGGTGAACACGAAGGTCACCCACCCGCTCGGGAGGTGGATCCGTGGCGACATGCGTGGGACCTCCCCCGTGACGTCGACTCATGCTGCCTGATACCCGACCGTCACGCATCGTGAGAACGGCCCGGCCGGGTTCGGACTCGAAGGTGCCCGGCGACCTCGGCGCGGACGGACGGGGCCGGCCCGACGGTCGGCGGACGCCGACGCGTCAGCAGCCGCAGGCGCCGCCGCAGCAGCCACCACCACCACCGGCGGCGGGAGCGGCCGCGCCGCCGACCGCGCCGCGACCCTGGCCGGTGACGGCGACCGTGGAGAGGAGCTTGACGGTGTCCGTGTGTCCCCACGGGCAGGGCGCCGGCTCGCCGGCCTGCGCCATCGGACGGTTGACCTCGAAGGTGTCGCCGCACGCGCGGCAACGGAACTCGTACCGGGGCATGACACCAGGGTACGGCCGGGCCTGACTCCCGAGGAGACATGGGTGATACTCAACTTGTGGTGGACGGCGAGGACAGATCGACCCTTCGGCCCCTGCGACCGGCCGTGCCGCCCGACGGGCCACCCGCCGGCTCCGGGGCCGCCGCCGGGTCGCCGCCGCGGCCGCCCCGTCCCCGCCGCCCGTGGCTGAGATCCGAGACCACGGCCGACGCCCCGCCGGCCCCTCCCGCCGCACCGTCCAGCCCGGACGCTCCGCCAGCCGGGTCGGCACCCGCAGCCACGCGGAGGCAGGGCGACGACACGGCCGACGCGAAGCCCGGCGACGGCGCGCCCGCCGCCGAGCCGGTCGACGCCACGAACCGGCCGGTCGCCACCGCGAAGCCGACCGACACGCCCGACACCCCCGCCGACGCGAAGCCCGCGGGCCCGCCGGCCGCCGCCGCGAAGCCGGCCGGCCCGCCCGCCGCCGACGCGAAGCCCGACGGCGGTCCGGCCGACGCGGGGAAGCCCGGCGACGCCGGCCCGCCCGCCGACGCGAGATCCGCCGGCACGCCCGCCCCGGGGGCGATGCCCGGCGACGCCGCCGGCGCGAAGGCCGGTGGCGCCGGGGCCGGCGCCGCGGGCGGCTCCGCCGGGTCGACGCCGGAGGGAAAGAACGACCTGGCGGCGACGAAGGTCGACGTGCTCACCAACGGGCCGGCCACGCGAGCCCGCCGACACCGGGTGCCGTTCGCGCACGCCGTACGCCTGCCGCCGCCGCGCCGGGCGGCGGCGATCGCGGTCCGGGCCACCCGGGACTGGTCGCGGCGACCCAGCGGACGGCTCACCCTGCCCGGGGTGTTCCTGCTCGCCCTGGTCGCTGCCACCGCCGCCGCGGGCGCGCTGCTGGTGCCCGCGACGGTCCGGGCGCCCCGCCCGGTCGCCGACGCCGCCTCCGTCGCGCCGACGGCGGCCCCGCAGCAGCCGCTGCCCGGCGGGCTGCCGCTGCCCACCCAGACGGTGCCGCCACTCGGCACGCTGCCGACCGGCCCGGCCGTCGGCGGGGTGCCCACCGGCCGGCCCGCGGACGCGCTCGCCGGTTGGGCCGCGGAGGTCGGCCCGAAGGTGGGCATCTCGCCGGTGGCGATGCAGGCGTACGGCTACGCCGAGCTGGTGCTCGCCCAGACCAACCGCAGTTGCGGCCTGAGCTGGACCACGCTGGCCGCCATCGGCTTCGTCGAGTCCGGGCACGGCCAGGCCAACAACGCCCGGCTCGGCCAGGACGGCAGGGCGCTTCCCGAGATCATCGGCCTGCCGCTGGACGGGCAGGGTAACCGGATGCGGATCGCCGACACCGACGGCGGGCGGCTGGACAAGGACACCACCTTCGACCGGGCGATCGGGCCCATGCAGTTCATCCCGACCACCTGGCAGGAGATCGGGGCGGACGCCGACAACGACGGGGTCAAGGACCCGCACGACCTGGACGACGCCGCCCTCGCCGCCGGCAACTACCTCTGCAAGGGCAGCCGGAACCTCACCATCCCGGCCGACTGGTGGAACGCGATCCTGTCGTACAACGACGTCCGCCAGTACGCCCAGGACGTCTTCGACACCGCCAACCGGTACGGACAGGCCAGCCGCACGTGAAGTGATCGTCCGCATACATTGGAGAACTGGACACTTCCGCCGGGCAGCCGTTAGCGGCAAGCTAGACAGGTGATGGTGCGCGAGTGGGACCCCAGGACCGCGTCGTCCGCCGAGATCGCGTCGCTGCTGGACACGCTGAACGCGGTCCTGGCGGCCGATCTGCCGCAGGATCCGCCGTGGCGGGAGGGTTCCCTGCGGGAATACCTCTCCGAGGTCATGCCCGGGGAGCGGCGGATCTCCTGGGTCGCCCAGGCGGAACCGGCCGCCGGCGGGGCGCCGGGAGCGATCCTCGGCCAGGTGAACGTGCTCCTGCTCGGCGACATCGGCGTGCTGGAGGTGCTGGTGCACCCCTCGCAGCGGCGCAACGGGCTCGGCCGCGACCTGGTCCTGGTCGCCGCCCGCCGGGTCTACCAGGAGGGCTTCCAGTCGATCGGGGTGGAGGTGGTCGGCGACACCCCGGCCGTCGCCTTCTACGAGTCGCTCGGCTTCGCCAAGGAATACGTCGAGACGCGCAGCGTGCTCGACCTGTCCGGGGTGGACTGGGCCGAGCTGGCCGGGATGGCCACCGGCATCGGCGCGGGTTACCACCTGGAGTTCTGCCCCGGCGGGCCGCCGGACGACCTGATCGACGCGTACGCCCGGGCGAAGGCGGAGGTGCGCGACGTCGAGGACGGCGAGCTGCGCCCCAGCTCGTACGACCCGCAGCGGCTGCGGGACAGCCTGGACTGCCTGCACCGGCGGGGCATGAAGCCCTACATCGTGCTGGCCCGCCACGAGCAGACCGGGGAGGTGGCCGGCCTGACCGAGGTGGTGGTGCCCGCCCAGCACCCCACCCGCGCCGACCAGTACGACACCATCGTCGTGCAGGATCACCGGGGCTACGGCATCGACCGGGCGATCAAGGCACGGATGCTGCTGGAGCTGCGCTCGGCGGAGCCGGAGCTGACCGAGGTGCAGACCTGGAACGCGCAGGCCAACGAGGCCATGCTGAAGGTCAACGCCGAGCTGGGCTACCGCCCGGACCGCGAGTGGTGCGAATACAGCGTCGACGTGGCCGAGCTGGTGCACCGTCTCGACGCCGGACGCTGACCGGAGAGTTCACGAAACCGTCCGGTGGGGGATGGACGGCGGTCAGCAGCGCCCCTTAACGTGCGTTAGTTCCCCGTCCACCCATCGTGGAGGCCTCATGCGCCCGCGCCGCACTCTTGCCGCGCTCGCGACCGCCACCGCCGCCGTAACCGTGGCGGCCCTCGGCGTCGCACCCACCGCGGCCAGCGCCGCGCCCACCGACCTGTTCATCTCCGAGTACGTCGAAGGCTCGTCGAACAACAAGGCGATCGAGCTGTTCAACGGCACCGGCGCCGCCGTCGACCTGACCGCCGGCGGCTACCAGCTCCAGTTGCACTTCAACGGCTCCACCACCCCGACGAACCTGGCGCTGAGCGGGACCGTCGCGGCCGGCGACGTCTTCGTGCTCGCGTCCGCCTCGGCCGCGCCCGCGATCCTCGACCGGGCCGACCAGACCACGACCGCCAGCCTGTTCAACGGCGACGACGCGATCGTGCTGCGCCGGGGCGGCACCGTGCTCGACTCGATCGGTCAGGTCGGCGTCGACCCGGGCGCCGAGTGGGGCGCCGGCGCCACCAGCACCGCCGACAACACGCTGCGCCGGTCGGCCGCCGTCACCGCCGGCGACACCGACCCCGCCGACGCGTTCGACCCGGCCGCCCAGTGGGCCGGGTTCCCGGTCGACACGTTCGACGGACTCGGCACGCACACCGTCGACGGGGGCGGCCCGATCGACGCGCCGGCGACGCTCACCTGCGGCCCGGCGCTGGTGACCCCGGCCGGCACGGCGGCCACCCGCGAGGTCACCGCCACCGACGCCGACGATCGGATCGTGGACCTGGCGGTCACCTCGGTCAGCCCGACCCCGGCCACCGGCTCCATCAGCCGCACGGCCGGCACCCCGGCCGACGCGGTCGGCGGCACCGCCCGCGCGACCGTCGGCGCGAGCGCCGACCTGGCCGCCGGGGCGTACACCGTGGTGCTGACCGCGACCGACGCGGACGGCGGCACCGCCACCTGCGCCCTGGCGGTGCAGGTCACCCGCGAGCTGACCGTCGGTGAGGTGCAGGGCCCGACCGCCGACGGCGAGTCCGGCCCGGCCGACCGGTCCCCGCTCGCGCCGGCGTCCGGCAACGGCACCAGCAGCACGCTGTACGACGTGCGCGGCGTGATCACCCAGCTGACCCTGGCCCGCGACTCGTCCGGCCGGGACCAGCGCGGCTTCTTCCTGCAGAGCCGGTCCGGCGCGACCGACGGCGACCCGACCAGCTCGGACGGCGTCTTTGTCTTCATGGGCTCGTTCACCTCGCTGATCGGCGGCTACGTGCCGACTGTCGGCGACGAGGTGGTGCTCCGGGCGCGGGTCTCCGAGTACTTCAACTTCACCCAGCTCTCCGGCGCCTCGCTGGTCCGCAAGCTCGCCTCCGGCGTCGACGTGAACGCCGAGGTCGAGGTGGCCGACGCGGTGCCGCCGGTCGAGGTGGCCGACGCGCAGCGGTTCTGGGAGCGGCACGAGGGCGCCCGGCTGCGGGTGCGGGCCGGCTCCGGCGCGGTGAGCGGGCGGAACGTCTTCGCCTCCACCGCCGACGGCGAGATCTTCGTGATCGACCGGGACGACCCGCTGCTGGACCGCGCCGACCCGTACGCCCGCCGGGTGTTCCGGGACGCGCACCCGCTCGACAACGACCCGAGCCGCCGCTTCGACGACGGCAACGGCCAGCGCATCCTGCTCGGCAGCATGGGGGTCAAGGGCGCCACGGGCGACAGCGGCGCGCTGCTCCCGCCCGCGCACACCTTCGACACGCTGACCGCCGACGCGGTGGGCGGGCTCTACTACTCGTTCGAGAAGTACGGCGTGCAGGTCGAGCAGGCCGCGTTCACCGGCGGAACCGACCCGTCGACGAACAACCCGCCGAAGCCGGCCAACCGGTCGGAGGAAATCGCGGTCGCGACCTACAACGTCGAGAACCTGTACGACTACCGCGACGACCCGTTCGACGGCTGCGACTTCGCCGGCAACGCCGGCTGCACCGGGGTGCGCCCGCCGTTCGACTACGTCCCGGGCAGCGAGCAGGAGTACCGCGAGCAGCTCGCCGCGCTGGCCGACCAGATCACCACCGACCTGCACTCCCCGGACCTGATCCTGGTGCAGGAGGCGGAGGACCAGGACATCTGCGCGGTCTCCGGCGGCGAGCTGGTGTGCGGCGCCACCGACAACGCGGACGGCGCGCCGGACAGCCTCCAGGACCTGGCGCTGACCATCGCGGCGAACGGTGGCCCGGCCTACGCCGCCGCGTACGACCGGAGCGGCGCGGACGCGCGGGGCATCACCGCGGCGTTCCTGTACCGCACCGACCGCGTGTCGCTGGCCGAGGCGACCGCCGGCGACCCGCTGCTGGGCTCGACGCCGACGGTGACGTACCGGGGCGCACCGCTGCCGGGCAACGCGGACGTGCAGAACCCGAAGGCGCTCAACGCGATGCTCCCCGCCGACGTGGACACGTCCACCGGCAAAGACGGCAACAACGTCTTCACCCGCGCCCCGCAGCTCGGCAAGTTCACCGTCGCCGCCACGCCCGGCTCCGCCGAGCGGTACACGCTGTGGGCCGCCAGCAACCACTACTCGTCCGGGCCGGACAGCCGGGTCGGGCAGCGCCGGGAGCAGGCCGCGTACGGCGCCGCGATCGTCACCGCGATCGAGGCGTCGGACCCGCACGCGCGGGTGGTGTACGGCGGGGACCTGAACGTCTTCCCCCGCCCCGACGACCCGATCGCCACGGCGGCGGAGCCGACCCCGTCGGACCAGCTCGCCCCGCTGTACGAGGCCGGCATGCGCAACCTGTGGGACGACCTGCTCGCCGACGCGCCGTCGTCCGCCTACTCGTACAGCTTCGAGGGGCAGGCGCAGACGCTGGACCACCTGTTCGTCAACGGCGCGCTGCACCGGGACCTGGTGGAGATGCGGGCCGCGCACATCAACGCCGACTGGCCGGCCGAGCACGCCGGTGACGGCACGCGCGGCTCCAGCGACCACGACCCGCAGGTGGCCCGGTTCCGCTCGCGGGCCTCGTTGAGCGTCGCCGACGTGTCGGTTGTCGAGGGCGACAAGGGTGCCCGGCAGCTCACCTTCACCGCCACCGTGTCCCGGCCGCTGTCCCAGCCGGTGGTGCTCTGCGCCACCACGTACGGCACCACGGCCCGGGCCGGCGCCGACTACGACCCGTACGTCGGCTGCAAGATCCTGGCCGCCGGGCAGACCTCGCTGGCCTTCCCGGTGACCGTGCACGGTGACCGGAAGCGGGAGGCCGACGAGAAGCTGACGCTGCTGGTGGCCGGCGTACCGGGGCTGCGCCTCGCCGACCCGGTCGCGGTGGGCACCATCACCGACGACGACTGACGTCGTTCGACGGCCCGTTTCGACGGCCCGCCGGCCAGGGGGTTCCCTGGCCGGCGGCCCGTCTCTGGTTCGGCGGGAGCGTCGGTCATGCCGTCACCGTCCCGGTCGGCGCGCCCCGCCCGCAATCGCCCTTCTGACCAGCACACCTGCCGGCCCACGCGAGGCGGGGGCGGGACTCTCCGCGTCGGGAGCGGTCAGTAGCGCTGGCGGAGGAGCTGGGCGGCCTCGACCGCCCAGTAGGTGAGGATGATCTGCGCGCCGGCCCGCCGGATCGAGGTCAGCGTCTCCAGCATGACCCGCTCCCGGTCGATCCAGCCGTTCGCGGCGGCCGCCTCCACCATCGCGTACTCGCCGGAGACCTGGTAGGCGGCGACCGGAACGTCGACCGCCGCGCGGACCGCCGACACCACGTCGAGGTACGGCAGCGCCGGCTTGACCATCACCAGGTCGGCGCCCTCGGCGACGTCCAGCTCGACCTCGCGCAGTGACTCCCGAAGGTTGGCCGGGTCCTGCTGGTAGGTGCGCCGGTCGCCCTCCAGGGCCGACTCCACCGCGTCGCGGAACGGGCCGAAGAAGGCCGAGGCGTACTTGACGGCGTACGCCAGCACGGCCACGTCCTGGTGGCCCGCGGCGTCGAGGGCCCGGCGTACCACGCCGACCTGGCCGTCCATCATCCCCGACGGCCCGACCATCCCGACCCCGGCGGCGGCCTGGGCGACCGCCATCTCGGCGTACGCCTCCAGGGTGGCGTCGTTGTCGACGTCGCCGTCGGGGGCGAGCAGGCCGCAGTGGCCGTGCGAGGTGAACTCGTCCAGGCAGAGGTCGCTCATCACCACCGTGGCGTCGCCCACCTCGGCGACGACGTCGCGGATCGCGACGTTGAGGATGCCGTCCGGGTCGATCCCGCCGGACCCGGTGGCGTCGCGCCGCTCGGGCACGCCGAAGAGCATGATCCCGCCGACGCCCGCCTGGACCGCCTCGGCGGCGGCCTTGCGGAGCGACTCCCGGGAGTGCTGGAGCACCCCCGGGAGCGATGCGATCGGCCGCGGTTCCGTCAGCCCCTCCTTGACGAACATCGGCACGACCAGCTCGGCCGGGTCGACGCGGGTCTCGGCCACCAGCCGCCGGACGGCCGCGTTGCGGCGCAGCCGGCGTGGCCGGATCTCGGGGTACGGCATCACGGGCCTCCTGCTACGACGACTACCGGAACCTCAGGGCGGTCGGCCCCTGCACCTTCGAGCCGCGGCGCTGCTTCGCCGGCATGGCGGCGAGCTTCTCGCGCAGCTCGACGGCGTAGGCGGCGAGCGCCTCCACCAGGTCGGGGACCGAGGCGTGGGGCGGCTGGACGTCGACCCGCAGGCCGAACTCCGTCGCCGTCTCCGCCGTCTTGGGCCCGATGACTGCAACAACGGTACGGGCGTGCGGCTTCCCGGCGATGCCGACCAGGTTCCGCACCGTGGAGGACGAGGTGAAGAGCACCGCGTCGAAGCCGCCGGACTTGATCGCGTCCCGGATCTCGGCGGGCGGCGGGGCGGCCCGGACGGTCCGGTACGCGGTCACGTCGTCGACCTCCCAGCCCCGCTCGGTGAGCCCGGCGGCGAGGGTCTCGGTGGCGATGTCGGCGCGCGGCAGCAACACCCGGCCGACCGGGTCGAGGATCTCGTCGTGCGGCGAGAACTCGGCCAGCAGCCCCTCGGAGGACTGCTCCCCCGCCGGGATCAGCTCGGGCTGGATGCCGAACGCGCGGACGGCGTCGGCCGTCGCCTCGCCGATGCAGGCGATCTTGACGCCGCCGAAGTGCCGGGCGTCCAGGCCGTGCTCGGCGAACTTCTCCCAGACCGCGCGGACGGCGTTGACCGAGGTGAAGATCACCCAGGCGTACCGGCCGTCGACGAGGCCCTTGACCGCCCGCTCCATCTGCGCCGGGGTCCGCGGCGGCTCGACCGCGATCGTCGGCACCTCGCAGGGGATGGCCCCGTACGCGCGCAGCCGCGCGCTCATCACGCCGGCCTGCTCCTTGGTGCGGGGCACGAGGACCTTCCAGCCGTACAGCGGCCGGTTCTCCCACCAGCTCAGCTTGTCCCGCTGGCCGACGCCCTCGCCGACGGTGAGCACCACGCGGCCGGTGAAGCCGAGCGCCGCCGCCACGAAGGAGTCCACGGTCGACGTGGTGGTGTACTGCGTCTCGCCGGTGCCGTCGCCGGTCACCCCCACGCTGGTGGCGCCGTCCACCCCGGCGGCGAGCAGCCCGTCGCGGATCGCGGCGAGGTCACCGGCGTCCACGGCCAGGGCCAGCGAGCCCCGGCCGACGGCCGCGGCCAGCGCGTCGAAGTCCAGCGTGCTGACGTCCTCGACGTCGGCCGCCGTGCGTACGCCCGGCAGCGGCACGCCGGCGTAGGTCGCCACACCCTCGGCCTGCCCGACACCCGGGACCACCTCGAAGTGCGCGGCGGTACGCGCCACCGCCTGCACCTCCCGGACCACCGACTCGTGGCCGAACGGGTCGCCGGCGACCAGGTGCACCGCGTTCAGCCCGGACCGGGCCGCCGAGATCAGCACCTTCGCCACGTCACCGGGCGCGCCCTCCGCCGGGGTGAACTGGGCGTCGGACCTGGCCTGGGCGCGGACGGCGTCGAGCAGCGACTCGGGGACTCCCCGGTCGTACACCACCTGGTCCGCGTCGACCAGGGCGTCGTGCGCCCGGCGGGTCAGCAGGCCCGGGTCGCCGGGACCGGCCCCGACGAACGCGATACGGCCTACGGGCTTACGGGTGCGGGTCATTCTGTGCTCCCAAATTGCTGGGTCCCCGGGCCGGCGTGTCCTTCTTGGCCGAGGATCGAGTCGGCGCCGAGGTCGAGGAGTTCGGCGGCGAGTGCCTTGCCGATCTCCGCCGCGTCGGCGGGCGTTCCGGTGCGGGACAGCCGGAGGTCTCTCGTGCCGTCCGGGCTGATCACCGCTCCGCGCAGGTAGATCTCCTCACCGGCGTCGCCCTCGGCGAGTTCGGCGTAGGCGGCGACCGGAGCGGAGCATCCGGCCTCCAGGGTGGCCAACAGCGCCCGCTCCGCGACGACCGCGGCGCGGGACGGTGCGTGGTCGAGCACCGCGAGCAGCTCGACCAGGTCCGTGTCGTCGATCCGGCACTCCACCGCCAGCGCGCCCTGGGCGGGCGCCGGCAGCATCAGCATCGGGTCGAGCGTCTCGGTGATCACGTCGGTCCGCCCGAGCCGGGCCAGCCCGGCCCGGGCCAGGACGACGGCGTCCAGGTCCGCCGCCGGGCCGAGCACCCGTGCGAGGCGGCTGTCGACGTTGCCCCGGATCGGGGTGACCTCCAACTGCATCCCGAGCGCGTGCAGCTGGGCGATGCGGCGCAGCGCACCGGTGCCGACGGTCGCGCCGGTCGACAGCTCGGTGAGCGTCCGGCCGTCGCGGGCGACCAGCGCGTCCCGTGGGTCCTGCCGGGTCGGCACCGCCGCGATGTGCAGCCCGGGCGCCGCCGCGGTGGGCAGGTCCTTGTAGGAGTGCACCGCGAAGTCGATCTCGCCGGCGGTCAGCGCGTCGCGCAGCGCGGAGACGAAGACGCCGACGCCGAGCCGGTGCACCGGCGCGGAGGAGCGATCGCCCGCGGTGACCACCTCGACCAGCTCGACCGGGCGCCCGGTGGCGGCCGTCAGGGCCTCGGCGACGTGGCCGGACTGGGCCATCGCGAGTGCGCTGCCCCGGGTACCGAGGCGCAGGGGCGTGCTCATCGCTCACCTCCGGTGGGCGGAACGTCGGCGGGGCCGGACGACGGCGGGACGTCGGCGAGGCCGAACAGCGGTACGACGTCGCTGTCGACGACGTCGGGGACGGTGTCGACCGGGGACGTCTGCGGCACCTGGAGGTCGAACAGCTCGCGCAGCAGGGCCGCGTACTGGTCGCCGCCGGGCTCCGCGGCGAGCTGGCGGACCCGCACGGTGGGCTGGTGCAGCAGCCGCTGGACCACCCGGTGCACCGTCCGGGCGACCTCGGCGCGCTGGTCGTCGGTGAGGTCCGGGCGGCGCTGGGCGAGCCGGCGCAGCTCGGCGGTGACCACGTCGTCGGCGCGGCCGCGCAGGGCGGCCACGGTGGGCGCCACGTCGGCACCGCGCAGCCAGGTGAGGAAGGCGTCGACCTCGCCGGCCACGATCCGCTCGACGGCGGCGGCGTCGGCGGCGACGGGCCCGTCGGCGAGCAGCCCCGCCATCCGGTCGATGTCGATCACCTCGACGCCGGGCAGCTCGGCGACGCCGGGCTCGACGTCGCGGGGCACGGCCAGGTCGAGCAGGACCAGCGGTCCCCGCCCGCGGTCACGCCCGGCGAGCGCCCGGGTGACCACCTCGCGGGTGAGGACCGCTTCGGTGGCCGCGGTGGCGGCCACTACGATGTCCACTGTGGAGAGCGCGGTGGTCAGCTCCGCCATCGGCGTCGCGCTGGCCCCGTACGCCTCGGCCAGCCGGACGGCCCGGTCGGCCCCCCGGTTGGTCACGGTGATCGGCCCGGCGCCGAGCCGGGACAGCGTGGCCACGCCCAGCGAGCCCATCGCGCCCGCCCCGACCACCAGCGCCGGCCGGCCGGCGAGGTCGCCGTCGAGGTGCCCGGCGGCCAGCTCCAGCGCGGCGGTCACCACGCTCTGGCCGGCCCGGTCGATGCCGGTCTCCGCGTGGGCCCGCTTGCCGACCCGCAGCGCCTGCTGCATCAGCTCGTGCAGCAGCCGGCCGGCGGTGTCGGCCCCGGTCGCCGAGTGGTACGCGTCGCGGAGCTGGCCGAGGATCTGGGCCTCGCCCACCACCATCGAGTCGAGCCCGGCGGCGACCCGGAAGACGTGCTCCACGGCGGCGGCGTCGAAGTGCACGTAGAGGTGGTTGGCGAGCGCGGCCGGCTGGGACCCGGCGTGGTCGGCCAGCACCGCGCAGATGTCGCCGAGACCGCCGTGGAAACCGGACACGGCGGCGTAGACCTCCACCCGGTTGCAGGTGGAGACGAGGACGGCCTCGGTCACGTACGGCTGCGCGACCAGGCGGTCCAGGGTGCGGGTGAGATCGGCGGGGGCGACCGCGAGCTGCTCCAGCGTGGCGACGGGAGCGGTGCGGTACGACGCACCGACGACGAGCAGTTTCACGTGCCGATCGCCTCCTGGGTGTCGGTGACCGCGAGTCCGCCCGGCAGGGCGGTGAGGGCGGACCCGCCGGTGGCGGGGAGCGCGGTCAGCGATGCCTTGCGGTGCTCGTGGAAGGACAGGATCTGCAGCTCGATGGCAAGGTCGACCTTGCGCACGTCGACCCCCTCCGGAACCGAGAGTACGCACGGGGCGAAGTTCAGGATGCTCGTCACACCGACGGCCACGAGCTGGTCGGCGACCGCCTGGGCGGCCGGGGCCGGGGTGGCGATCACGCCGATGGCGATGGACTCCTCGGCGGCGACCCGCGGCAGCTCGTCGACGTGCCGGACGACCAGCCCGTTGATCTCCTCGCCGACGCGTCCCGGGTCGGCGTCGAAGAGCGCGGCGATCCGGAAGCCGCGGCTGGCGAAGCCGTCGTAGCCGGCCAGGGCGTGACCGAGATTACCCACGCCGACGAGGGCGACCGCCCGGCGCTGGGTGAGCCCGAGCACGAACTCGATCTGGTCGATCAGCAGCGCCACGTCGTAGCCGACACCCCGGGTGCCGTACGAGCCGAGGTGCGAGAGGTCCTTGCGCAGCTTGGCGGAGTTCACGCCCGCGGCGCTGGCCAGCCCCTCGCTGGACACCGTCTCGTGACCGGTCTCGGCGAGGTTGTGCAGGGCACGGAGGTATTCGGGGAGCCGCGCGACGGTCGCCTCGGGCAGGTCCGGGAGCGCCGGTACGGCACCGGCGCGACCGGGCGCGCCAGGGTGACGGTGCTGACTCATGAGACTCCGTGCGGTGCGATCCTCGGCCAGCTCCAGCGGCCGGCCGTTTCGGGACTCCCGCTGGCGACCGAGATTGCCGGCTGTGCTAGCAGGGCGCGTCGGAATCACAGAGTAGGCGCTTGTGAAGGCGTGCACAAATCGCGATCTTGAAAGCTCGCGACGCGGCTTCACCTGGCCCTCCATTCCGCAAGATCGATCCGGCGGCCTCCGCCGGCGCCGCTCGGCGATTATTGCTCAATTACGACTTCTCTGACCAATCGCGCGAGCGCGGCTCGCCGCCGATTACGTCACGCCGGACCGACCCGGCCCCCGCCGGCGCCCGCGCGGCGCGGCTCGACGCTTTCGGCCCGGCACGCCGGCGCGCCGTCACGGTAGGGACAGCCCTACGCCGGAGAGGGGGTCGGCGGGATGGGTCCGGCGCCCCGCGCTGCCTAGCCTCGTGGCATGACCGCCGTACCCGCCGCCGAACAGCCCGCGCCGGCACCGACCATCTCCCGCCAGCTCCTCCTGGACTCCGGCTACGTGCTGCTGGGCCTCCCACTGGCCCTCGCCAGCTTCGTGGTCCTGCTGGTGGGCCTCGCGGCCGGCCTCGGGCTCGTGGTGACGGTGATCGGCCTGCCCATCCTCAGCGGCACCCTCTACGCCGCCCGAGGGCTGGCCGACATCGAGCGGCTCCGCCTCCCCGCCGTCCTGCACCAGTCCCGGATCCGCCCGCAGTACCGGCTCGCCGAGCCCGGCGCGAGCGCCTGGCGGCGGATCTTCGTGCCGATGGGGGACGCGCAGTCCTGGCTCGACCTGGCGCACGGCATCCTCAAGTTGATCGTGGCCATCGTCACCTTCGCGGTCACGCTGCTCTGGTGGGCCGGCGCCGTCGCCGGCACGCTCTACTGGGCGTACGACTGGGCGCTGCCGCACGGCGACCCGGAGGACGTCGGCCTCCCCCAGCTCCTGGGCCTGGGCACCTCGACCGTCGCCCGGATCGGCCTGCACACCGCGATCGGGCTGTTCTTCCTGATCACCCTGCCGATCGTGGCCCGGGGCTGCGCGCTGCTCCAGGCCGGCTTCGGCCGGGCCCTGCTCACCGGCGTGGCCGAGATGCGCAACCGGATCACCGTGCTGGAGGAGCAGAAGCGGGCCGCCGTGTCGGCCGAGGCGAGCGCGCTGCGCCGGCTGGAGCGGGACATCCACGACGGCCCCCAACAGCGGCTGGTCCGGCTCGCCATGGACCTCAGCCGGGCCCGTCAGCAGCTCGCCTCCGACCCGGAGGCCGCCGGGCGCACCCTGGACGAGGCGGTCACCCAGACCCGGGAGACGCTCGCCGAGCTGCGCGCCCTCTCCCGGGGCATCGCGCCGCCGGTCCTGGTCGACCGGGGCCTGCCCAGCGCCCTGGCGGCGCTGGCCGGGCGCGGCCTGATCCCGATCGAGCTGCGGGTGGACCCGGAGCTGGCCAGCCCCGCCGGCCGGCTCGACCCGGCGGTGGAGAGCACCGCGTACTTCGTGGTGGCCGAGGCGCTGACGAACGTCGCCAAGCACAGCCGGGCGACCGAGTGCCAGGTCACCGTGGCCCGTCGCGACGGGCGGCTGGAGGTCGGTGTCGGCGACGACGGCCAGGGCGGCGCCCACCTGGCCAAGGGGCACGGGCTGGTCGGCATCGCCGACCGGGTTCGCGCCGCCGGCGGCCGGCTCTCGGTGACCAGCCCGGCCGGCGGACCCACCGAGATCCGCGCGGAACTCCCGCTGTGACGCGGACGTGATAGACAACGCACCATGCGGATCGTGATCGCGGATGACGCCGTGCTGCTCCGGGAAGGGCTCGTACGCCTGCTCAGCGAGCGCGGGCACGAGGTGGTGGCCGCGGTCGCCGACGGCGAGGCGCTGGTGCAGGCGGTGGTCGCGCACCGGCCGGACGTGTCGATCGTCGACGTCCGGATGCCGCCCTCGCACACCGACGAGGGGCTGCGCGCGGCGGTGGAAGCCCGGCGGTTGGTGCCCCGCACCCCGATCCTGGTCCTCTCCCAGTACGTCGAGGTGTCGTACGCCGACGACCTGCTCGCCACGACCGGCGGCGGCGGGGGCGGGATCGGCTATCTGCTGAAGGACCGGGTGGCCGCGATCGACGAGTTCCTCGACGCGCTGGACCGGGTGGCCGCCGGCGGGACGGTGCTCGACCCGGAGGTGGTCGGCCAGCTCTTCGCCCGGCGCCGCCGCGACGACCCGCTGCGCGAGCTCACCCCGCGCGAACGCGAGGTGCTCGGCCTGATGGCCGAGGGCCGCTCGAACACGGCGATCGCCCGGACCCTGGTCGTCAGCGACGGCGCCGTCGAGAAGCACGTGCGGAACATCTTCACCAAGCTCCAGCTCCCGCCCGACACGGAGCAGCACCGCCGCGTGCTGGCCGTCCTGGCCTACCTGCGCAACTGATCGGCCGCCGGTTCGGACAGGGCGGCCGCCAGGGTCACCGCCTCGGTGAGGGTGTCCGCGACCGGGTGGCCGGAGGCGCGCAGGCGGGCCGGGTCGGTGAACCCGCCGGTGTAGAGGACGGCACGGCCGCCCACGGACAGGGCGGCGTCGGCGTCGTCGATGGAGTCGCCGATCAGCACCACGTCCCGGCCGTCCACGCCCAGCCCGGCCAGGTGCGCCCGCAGCGACTCGGCCTTGCGGTCGCCGCCGACGCTCGCGCGCAGCCCGTCCACCCGGACGAAGTGCCCGCTGAGCCCGTACGTGTGCACGGCCGGCACCAGCTCCTCGTGGAACCACATCGACAGCAGGGACTGGGTCCCCGGCCACGCCGCCATCGCGACCGTGGCGTCGTGCGCCAGCTCGCAGGTGGTCAGCCCGGTCCGGTACGCGTCGTGGAAGATCCGGTCCAGCCGGCCGAACTCGTCGTCGTCGACCGCCTGGCCGAGCACCTCGGCGTAGTAGTCGGCGATCGGGCGGCGGAACCGGACGCGGTGCTCGTCGGCGGTCACGGCGGGCCCGCCGACGCTGGCGAAGGCGACGTTGGTGGAGGCGACCACCAGGTCCAGGTCGTTGAGCAGGGTGCCGTTCCAGTCCCAGACCAGGTGGGGGCGCGCAGCGGTCATCGCAGCACCATAACGGCGAGCTACAGCTGCGGGGTGGTCAGGTCCCGCAGCAGCCGCTCCTCCTCCACCCGCCAGTAGCCGTGCTCCTTGCCGTCGAGCAGCACCACCGGCAGGCGGTCGCCGTACTCGCGTTCCAGCTCGATGTCGTCGGTGACGTCCTTCTCGGTCCACCGGTCCCCGGTGACCGCCACCACCCGGTCCAGCGCCGCCTTCGCGTCCTCGCAGAGGTGGCAGCCGGGTCGGGTGATCAGGGTGAGTCGGGGCTCACGCATCGGTCTCCTCCGTCGTGCTGGTGCCGGCCGGGGCCGGCGGGCGGGTCTCCGGCGACGCCGCCGGGGACGGCACCGGAGCCGCCGGGGACGACGCCGGCCGGAGCAGGGTCTTGCGTACCTTGCCGATCACCGAGTGCGGCAGCTCGTCGACGAACTCGACGGCCGTCGGGCACTTGAACCGGGCCAGGTTGCGGGCGCAGTGGGCGAGCAGTTCCTCGCCGCTGACCGGACGCCCCGGCGCCGGCACCACGTACGCCCGGACAGTCTCGCCGGTCCGCGGGTGCGGCACACCCAGTACGGCCGACTCGGCCACGCCCGGGTGGGCGGAGAGCACCAGTTCGACCTCGCGCGGGTACACGTTGAACCCGTTGACCAGGATCAGCTCGCCGATCCGGTCGACCAGGAAGAGGTCGCCGTCGGAGTCGGCGTACCCGACGTCGCCGGTGGCCCACCAGCCGTCCGCGTCGGGGCCGCCCCGGCCGTCCGGCCAGTACCCGGAGAAGAGGTTCGCCCCGCGTACCACGATCTGGCCGGGGTCGGTGCCCGGCGCGAGGTCGGCGAGGTCCAGCTCGTCGGCGTCGTCGTCCGGCTCGGCCACGCCGTCGCGCCACAGGTCGGCCCCGTCCGTCCCCACCAGGCGCAGCTCGACGCCGGGCAGCGGGCGGCCGATCGAGCCGGGCTTCGGCTCGCCGCCGACCAGGGTGGAGGTGAGCACCGGCGCGGTCTCGGTGAGGCCGTACCCGACGTGCACCGGGCGACCGGCGACCTCGGCGAAGCGCGCCGCGACGGCGGGCTCCAGCGGCGCCGCGCCGCAGACCACGACCCGCACCGACGCCATCGCCGCGGCGACCGCGTCGGCGCCCGACGCGGACCAGGCGGCCACCATCGACGGTACGCCGACCAGCACGCTGGCCCGGCGTCGGGCGATCTCGGCCAGCCCGGCGTCGGGGCCGGGTTCGTCGACCAGCAGCCCGGTCGCGCCATGTTGGACGACCGCGCCCAGCCCCGAGTTCAGCCCGTACGCGTGGAACAGCGGCAGCGCCAGCAGCACGGTGTCGTCCGGGCCGACGACCGGCGGGTCGATGCGGTCCACCTGCTCGTGGTTGGCCGCCAGCGCCCGGTGCGTGAGCATCGCGCCCTTCGGCCGCCCCTCGGTGCCGGAGGTGTAGAGCAGCACCGCCAGGTCGTCGCCGCCCCGCACGGGGAACGGTCCCCCGCCGTCGGCCGTCGGCGGGGCGCCGTGCACGGCGGTGAGCGCGGGCAGTTCCCCGGCGACGCCCGCGACGAGGTCCCGCACGCGCGGGGTGCCGATCAGCACCGAGGCGCCGGAATCGGCCAGCACGTGCCGCAGCTCGGGCGCGGTGAGGGCGGGGTTGACCGGCACCGCCACCAGCCCGGCGCGCAGGGCGGCCAGGTAACCCACCACGAAGTCCGGCGAGTTGCCCAGCGCGATCGCGACCCGGGGCGGGTGCCGGTCGGCGGCGACGGACCGGGCGGCCGGGGCCTCGGCGGTCGCGGCCGTGCCGGTCAGCTCCGCCAGGGCCCGGGCCGCGGCCGTCACCGACGCGTCCAGTTCGGACCAGTTCAGGGTCCGTTCGCGCCAGTGCAGCGCGGGTCGGTCGCCGTGGGCGACGGCCGCCCGGCGGAGCCGGTCGGCGAGGTTCGACGCGGTGCTGTCGGATGCGTCCTGCACGGTGGCTGAGTCTGGCACAGCGCCGGGTCGCGGGCCATGCCCACGCCGGCCCGTGCGGCACCGGGGGCCGTCGGGGGGGGGGGGTCGGCCGCGCGGAGTCCCGTCAGCGGGACGCCCCGCGGGCGCGGGCGAGACGGGTCAGGTCTCGTCAACGGGACACGCCGGGCCGCTCCCGGACCCGTCCGACGGTCCTCAGTCGACCCCCGCCCACGGGCCCGCCCCGCGTCGGCCGCGGGCCCGCTGACCTGGAAATCCGTTCGCAACCACGCCCCGATGCGAAAGTCAACCGCCCACGACGGACAACGGGTCCGCCATCTGTGCGACACAGCGGGAAATACTTCCGCCCTGTGTAACGGACTTGCCACGCGCGGGTGACGTTGGCCCTATCATCACTCGGGTCGGCTCACCCCATTTGCCGTGAGTCGACACCCCTCAGCCCGAGGAGGCCCCCGTGCCTGTGAGCGCATTGGACCAGCACCTCAAGGGGATCTGCCGCCCGTCGGCACACCCCGAGCCAGCCCTGCCCGACCGTCCGGGTGGGGGCGCGGCACCGACGCGCCGACCCGCGCGGTCGGCGGCCGGCGGGACGGAGGCGGCGCGGTGACCACCTTCGGTTACGCGGAACGGCCGCTCGGCCTGACCAGCCCGGTGACCCGCGCCCCGGTCAACGAACGACCCGCCGCCCGGGGTCCGCTGGACGACACGGGCAGCCTCGCGCTCCGCGGCGAGGGCGCGTCGAGCCGGATCCGCCACCGGCCGCACCACAACGAGCCGCCGCCGCGCCCCGCGACACCGGGGGGCAACGCGATGCCGACCGGCGGCCGGGTCGCCGTGCCGGCCCGGCCCACCATGCCGGCGCAGGGCCGCCGCACGGCGGAACCGTCGACGGCCGCCGAGGAGTCGGCCGCCGAGACGGCGGTGCTCCCGGCGGTCCCGGCGACCGCCGTCCCCGCCACCCCGACGGGTTTCCCCAGCCGGCCGGACCCGTCCGACCCGGCGACGGAGGTCTGGGCCCTGGTCGAGCGCGCCCAGGCCGGCGAGTCCGAGGCGTTCGGGCTGATCTACGACCGGTACGTCGACACGGTCTTCCGGTTCGTCTACTTCCGGGTCGGCAACCGTCAACTCGCCGAGGACCTCACCTCCGACACCTTCCTGCGCGCCCTCAAGCGGATCGGCAGCTTCACCTGGCAGGGCCGGGACCTCGGCGCGTGGCTGGTCACCATCGCACGCAACCTGGTGGCCGACCACTTCAAGTCCGGCCGCTACCGCCTGGAGGTGACCACCGGCGACGTCCTGGACGCCGACCGCGAGGACCGGGGGCCGGAGGGCAGCCCGGAGGCGGCGGTCGTCGAGCACATCACCAACGTGGCCCTGCTCAGCGCCGTCAAGCAGCTCAACCCCGAACAGCAGGAGTGCATCGTGCTCCGCTTCCTGCAGGGGTTCTCCGTGGCCGAGACGGCCCGCGCGATGGGCAAGAACGAGGGCGCGATCAAGGCGTTGCAGTACCGGGCGGTACGAGCGCTGGCGCGGCTGCTGCCGGACGGCTTTCAACCGTAGTCCCGTGGATCGGACCGACGAGCCTCGATCGGAGTACGCGCAGCTCAGCGCCGTTCTCACGCCGTGACGACCATCACTTTCCGTGATTTCGGCCCCGCCGGGCCCGTAACCCATGCCCGGTGCGGACCGTTTCTCCGGGTGCGACCGGTGGTAGCCCCGGCATCCCCCCGGGCCCCAGAGGTCCGGCAGCGTGGCCGGCCACGACGTTCGTCCGTGTGTCATGCCGTCACCGGTCGCTGGCGATGACAGCGGCCGACCGGCCGTGACCAGCGAGAGGAGGTGCCTGCGGTGGACAGCGACCTCTTCTCCCGTCGGCGCGCGGAGCGCTTCGCGCAGCTTCTCGACGAGGCCAACGGCGGCCGGCGGCACCACGTCCGATCCCGGGCAGACGACCAGCTCGCCGGGCTCGTCGCCGTGGGGCAGCGGCTGAGCGCCGCCCCGCCGGCCGTCGAGGTGGACCCGGAGTTCCGCACCGGGCTGCGGGCCATGCTGCTCGCCACGGCCGAACGCGAGGGCATCGGCTCACCGGCCGCCGCCGCACCGGAGCCGGCCGTCGCCGACACCGGCCGCAGCCGGCTGCTGCCCGCGGCCACCGCCCGCCGGGCCCGCGCCCGCGGGGCGATCCTGGTCGGCATCGCGGCCGGCGCGGTCGCCCTCTCCGGCATCTCCGCCGCCAGCGAGAACGCGGTCCCCGGCGACGCGCTGTACGGCATGAAGCGCTCGACGGAACGGGCCCAGCTCGCCCTGGCCAGCTCGGACATCAGCCGGGGCCAGCTCTTCCTGGACTTCGCCCGCACCCGGCTGGCCGAGGCGGCCGCGCTGCGCGGGGACCGGGACGGCTACAGCGCCGTGCTGGACGACATGGACGCGGACACCCGCCAGGGCGTACGCCTGCTGACCACCGCCGCGGTGCAGCGCTCCGACCCGGCGGCGCTGGACGCGGTCAACTCCTTCCTCACCGGGCAGCGCCGGGCGGTCGGCGGTCTCCTCGACGACGGCACCCGGGCCGACCGCGAGCGCACCCGCCGCTCGCTGGCCCTGCTGGACGCGGTCCGCAAGCGCTCCGACGCGCTCCGCGCGGCCATCGCGTGCGGCCTGCCGGCCCCCGCCGGCAGCGACACCCTCGGCCCGGCCCCGGCCACCTGCCCCGGCGCGCGCTGACCCGGCCGGCGAGCCGTCCACGCCACAGTTCACCCGCCGGGCGACCGTCGGCAACCCGCGTCCGGCTACCCTCGCGGAGAGGCAGGCACACGTCGCGCCGGCCCAGTGGAGGGAGGTCGCGTGGCCCGCAGCCGAAAGGTGACGGTCAGCACCGACGCCCACGGTCACACCGCCGGCTGGGCGGAGACCGACCTGGCGCCGTTGGCCCCGCCGGAGCCGGATCCGACCGCGGCGGCCTTCTTCGACGTCGACAACACGATGATGCAGGGCGCCTCGATCTACTGGTTCGCCCGGGGCCTCGCCGCGCGCAACTACTTCACCACCACCGACCTGGCCCGCTTCGCCTGGCAGCAACTGCGCTTCCGGGTGCTGGCCACCGAGCACGCCGGGGACATGTCGCAGGCCAAGGAGGCCGCGCTCGCGTTCATCGAGGGCTGGCGGGTGGACGACGTGGAGCGTCTCGCCGAGGAGATCTTCGACGAGCTGATGGCGCCCCGGATCTGGGGCGGCACCCGCCGCCTGGCCCAGCAGCACCTGGACGCCGGCGAACGGGTCTGGCTGGTCAGCGCGGCGCCGGTGGAGATCGGCCGGGTGATCGCCGCGCGGCTGGGCCTGACCGGCGCGATCGGCACCGTCGCCGAGGTCGTCGACGGGGCGTACACGGGCCGGCTGGTCGGCGACCTGATGCACGGCCCGGCCAAGGCCGAGGCGGTCACCCAGCTCGCCGCGGTGGAAGGGCTCGACCTCGGCCGCTGCACCGCCTACAGCGACTCCTGCAACGACCTGCCGATGCTCTCGACGGTGGGCCGACAGGTGGCGGTCAACCCGGACGCCGCCCTGCTCAGGGAGGCCCGGCAGCGCGGCTGGCAGGTACGCGACTTCCGCACCGGCCGGCGCGCCGTCAAGATCGCTGTGCCGTCCACCGCCGCCGCCGGGCTGCTGGCCGGGGCGGTCACGGCCGGGATGGCGCTGCACCGGCGCCGCCGCGGCGGCTGACCCCCGCCGGCCGTCCGCGCGTCACGGGCCGAACGGGTCCGGGCGGCGTTCGAGCAACTTGTGCAGGGTCTGCTGGATGGTCTCCCGCACCTGGTCGGCCAGGTTGAACACCACCAGCGGATCGTCGGCGGAGTCCGTCAGGTGCGCGGTGGGGATCGGCGGGCAGAACTCGATCAGCCACTTGCTCGGCAGCGGCACCATGCCCAGCGGCCCCAGCCACGGGAAGGTCGGCGTCACCGGGAAGTAGGGCAGCTTGAGCAGCCGCGCCAGGGGCTTGATGTCGGCGAGCATCGGATAGATCTCCTCGCCGCCGACGATGGCGACCGGCACGATCGGGGTGCCGGTGCGCAGCGCCGCCGAGACGAAGCCGCCCCGGCCGAAGCGTTGCAGCTTGTAGCGCTCGGAGTAGAGCTTGCCGATGCCCTTGAAGCCCTCCGGGAAGACGCCGACCAGCTCACCGTTGCCGAGCAGCCGCTCGGCGTCCGGGTTGCAGGCGACCGTGCCGCCCGTCTTGCGGGCGATCTCCGAGACCACCGGCATCCGGAAGACCAGGTCGGCGCCGAGCAGCCGCAGGTAGCGGTGCGTCGGGTGCTGGTCGTGCAGGGCGGCCGAGAGGATCAGCGCGTCCAGCGCCACGGTGCCGGAGTGGTTGCCGACCACGAGGCCCGCGCCGTCGGCGGGTACGTGCTCCAGGCCGGTGACCTCGGTGCGGAACCAGTCCCGGTAGAGCACCCGCAGCAGCGGGTGGAAGACCGCCTCGGTGATGTCGGGGTCGAAGCCGAACTCGTCGACCTCGTAGTCGCCGGAGAGCCGGCGACGCAGGAACGCCAGCCCCTTGGCGACCTTGCGGTCCCAGTGGTCGCCCGGTCGGTCCGGCACCGCCGGCCCGGCCGTCGCCGGCACGTCCCCGGCTCCGTCCGGCCGGTCGGCCTCCGTCGCGGCCGACTCGTCGGGCTCGTCCGCGGGGCGGGGCGCGGCCGTGACCGGCTCGTCGGTGGCGGCCGTGACCGGCTCGTCGGTGGCGGCCGTGTCCGGCTCGTCGGCCGCGACCGGCGCGTCGCCGGTGGCGGTGTCCGGCGCGTCGGTCGTGGCGGCCCGGCGGTGTCCGTTCGCCCGCGCGGGCTCCGCGCTCGGCGCGCCGACGGTCAGCGGTACGTCGTACCGGCCGTCGCGCCGCTCTCCCGGCCCGCTCACAAGCGCTCCCGCACGGCGGCCCGGACCTGCCGGATCCCCTCCAGCACGAGTCGCTCCGCGGCGGCCAGCTGGTCCCGGGTCACCACGACGCCGCCGTGGTGCGCGCGGATGAAGTCGTCGAAGGCGGCGGCGGTGGAGCGGGGCGTGAAGCCGTACTCCTGCTCCAGGCGGGTGGTGTCGACGACCCGGCCGTGCACGAAGAGGTCGACCTGGTCCAGGCCGTAGCGGCCGAAGCCGAGGTTGCGGGCGAACGCGACCGCCCCGGAGAGGCCGGGCTCCAGCACCGGCACGGCGACCCGGCCGGCCCGGCGGATCGCCTGGGAGAGGGAGAGCACCCCGGGACCGGCCACGTTGTACGTCCCCGGATGGTCCTCGACGATCGACCGGTGCAGCACCTCCAGCGCGTCGTCGAAGTGCAGGAACTGCAACCGGGGGTCGCGGCCGAAGACGGTGGGCACCACCGGCTGGGAGAAGTAGCGGGTGAGCGTGGTGTCGGCGGTCGAGCCGATGAACGGCGCGAAGCGCAGCACGGTGGCGGTGACGTCGGGCCGGCGGCGCCGGAAGCCGCGGACGTACCCCTCGATGTCGAGGATGTCGCGGCCGAAGCCGCCGCGCGGCACCTCGCGCGGCTCGGTCTCCTCGGTGAAGACCGCCGGGTCGCGGAACGACGCCCCGTACGCGGCCGTCGAGGAGCGGACCACGAGCTTGCGCAGCCGGGGCGCGCGCTGGCAGGCGGCGAGGAGCTGCATCGTGCCGATGACGTTCTGCTCCTTCATCGCCGCGCGACCGCCGTGCTGCTGATCCGGGGCGGTGACCAGGGCGAGGTGGACCACGGCGTCGACGTCGAGATCGGCGAGGAGGCCGCCGAGCGAGCCGGCGTCGACGCGGACGCGCTCGACGCGGTCGAGCAGGTCCGTGAACTCGGCGCCCGGCTCCGGCGGATCGACACCGATGACGCGCTCGATGTGCGGGTCGGCGGCGAGCCGGGCGGCGACGTGCGCGCCGAGGTAGCGGCTGACCCCGGTCACGACGACGACCCCCGGGGCACCTGGGGTGCCGCCGGGGGTCATGTCGCGCACCTCCCCCGGCAGGCGGGATCGAGCCGGGACATCCGCGGCCTGATCACCTGAGCCTCCGGGGGTCGACAGTTGGCAAGTGACGAGGGGTGGCGGGCAACGGCCCGGCACCGGTCACTTGCCGAGACGGCGACGCTGGACGCGGGTCTTGCGCAGCAGCTTGCGGTGCTTCTTCTTAGCCATGCGCTTGCGGCGCTTCTTGACCACCGAGCCCATACGACAGCCTTTCGATGCAACATGCGGGGCGACCGGATGACACCACAACCGGGTGGCGTCGACGACCGCGTGCGGACAACGGACCGGGCCAGCGGGGAATGCGGCGGGGCGCACCTGCGGTCACGGTCGGGTCCAGGGTAGCCGGAGAGCCTCAGCAGGGCCAACGCGCCCCCGTCGATGCCCGTTACGTCGCACTCGGCGGGGGGCCCGCGGGCGGCTCAGGCGGTCTCCTGAAAGGCGCCCCGCAGGTATTCGTGCACGGCGTGTTCGGGCACCCGGAACGACCGGCCGACCCGGACCGCGGTGAGCTCACCGCTGTGCACCAGGCGGTAGACGGTCATCTTCGACACCCGCATCACCGTCGCCACCTCGGCGACGGTGAGGAACTTGACCTCCGACAGCCGACCGTCGGACTGCGACCCGGCCATGGCTCACCGACCCATCCCATGCCCGGCGCGTGCCACCGGACGGGATCCTCCCGCCCGGACCGGCGACGCGCGTGTTACCAGTACGGTAGCGGGGCGGCTGTGACCGGCGCGATCCCTTCGTACAACTGATCATGGTTCGGGCGGTTGTCCACCCGACCGGTTACGTCGTTGTCGAACCTGTTGCGCCCGTCGTCCGATCGGTCCTCGTCCCGCCCGCGGCGCGGCCGCCGGGTCCAGGGGCCCGGCCCGCCGTGCGAGGCACCCGGAGACGCCACCCGGCGCGCCTCGGCCGCCATCACGAGCACCTCCGCAGCGCGGAAGGCGCCCGGTGGTTCCGGCGGCGCCACCGGAACCACCGGGCGGGTGCCCCGGACCGCTTCCGGACGCGGACCGGGGCTCCGCGCTGGGAGCGTGCACCAGTGTGTCAGGTCGCCGGACGGCGCCCGACAGCGGTCGATCATGAACGCCCCGGGCTGCGCCGTCGTCCACCACCACGCCGTCGCGCGGCGCGCCGGGTCCGGTGCGTGGCCCGCCGGCGGGCCGGGATGCCGCTCAGCCGACCACGGCGCGGACGTACGCGACGCACTCGTCGTGCAGGGCGTTCCACGGCTCACCGAAGGTCGCCTCGGCGGCGTCGGCCAACGGGCGGCGCTCGTGCACCACGGCCGCGAAGAAGGCCAGCATCCGCTCCGGGCCGAACCGGTCGACCAGGTGCCGGACGGCCAGGTAGGAGATGCCGTAGCTGCCGCTGACCCGGTCGGCCGGGGCGTCGGCGGCGGGGGTGAGGCTGTCGAGCCGGCCGTCCCAGCCGCCGCCCGCCAGCCGCCGCACCTCGGCCAGTCCCTCGTACCGGTCGACGGGCTGGCCGTCCGCGCCGGCGTGTTCGGCCAGTCCCTCGACCAGCCACCAGGTGCCCTTGCCCGGGTAGCCCCGCTCGGGCAGCGAGGCGGCGTGGGTCAGCTCGTGCCGGAGCAGGTCGTCCACCCCGCTGGACACCAGCCCGTCGGCGTTGAGCACCACCTCGTGGTGGCCGCCGCCGACGGTGACCGCGTACCCGCCGGTCCACTTCGGACGACCGCCGCCGTACCAGCGCCGCCACTCGGCGGGACCGGCGTAGAAGATCCGGTACCGGTCCGGCTTGCGGTCGCCGACGGCGTACGTGTCGGCGACCGTGGCGGCCGCCTCCGCCTGGGCGAGCAGGCCGGGCAGCTTCCCGCGCAGGGCGGGGGTGGTGGCCACGAGGGTGCGCGGACCGACGGCGGCGGCCAGCTCGCTGACCTCCCAGGGCCGGGTGCCGGTCTCCGCCGACCGGGACGGCTCGACGGCGAGCAGCCGGGGCCGCTCCCCCGCCCGCCAGCGGGTGCCGGTCAGCACCGGGCTGGTGCGGCAGTCCGGCACGACGAAGCAGTACCGGTACTCGACCAGCAGGCGCCACTCGCCGGGCCGGCCCTCGACCGGGGTGGGCAGGCCGGTCGCCTCGGCCTGCCACGTGGTCACCCGCAGCGCCCGCAGCGCGGCGTACCGGCGGCGCAGGTCCGGGTGGGCGACGGGCTCGGCGGCGGCCAGGAACCCGGCCCGGTCCCCGCCGAGCAGGGCGGCCGACTGCCGCGCCAGCTCCGCCTTCATCCGCTCGCCGAGCTGGCGGGCGGCCCGCGTGGCGGGGTCGTCGGCCGCGGTGGAGGAGCGCCCCGGCAGGGGCCCGGTGTTGTCGCGCGCCAGGTTGGCCAGCAACGCCGTGGGCAGGCCGCAGGCGAGCATCACCACGACCGCCGCGAGCGCCGCCCAGAGCGGCCGGAGCCGCCGCGACGCCCGCCCGGGACGGGCCGCCCGCACGACGTCGGGGCCGGCCGGCCCGGTCGCGGCGGGGTGGGCGGTCGACAGCCCCGGCCCGGCCTGCTCCGCCGACGGGGCCAGCTCCGCTCCGGCGGGCGCGACCGGCACGACCGGTGCGGCCGGCACGACCGGCACGACGGGCGCGGCCGGCGGATCCGACTCGACGGACGTGGGCGACTCGACGGGCGGATCCGGGTCGGGCGGCGCGGCGGGCGGGCTCGGGT
>NZ_JBPQTP010000053.1:0-42599 GCF_051386395.1 Micromonospora sp. URMC 106 | reverse complement strand
CCCCCCCCCCCCCCCCCCGCGGCCCGCTTTGCGGGCCGCCTTGATACAAGAAAGGACGATTCGGCAGTGAGCTCGAAGCGGCACGAAGGTCCTCTGTGCCCTGCCTCAGGGCGTTCTTGACGCGGCGACCCTACGGGTAGGTAGCAAGGCAGCGGCCGGTTAGTCCTTGCACCTGAAGGTTCCGTATGTCGACGGCATCTACGCTCGCCAGCGTGCCTGGCTAGCCGGGTTCGCTTGAACCGGCTGGCTCCCAAGCGGCTGTCCCGCAACCTAGCGTCAAGCGTCATGCGCTATGCGAAAGATCACATCCAATGACATTGATCGATGAAGACGGATTGTGCCATAGTTCTGGTTCTTACGTAACGCGATGTTGATGTAACTGACAGTGGTCACCCTTGCGAGTGTGAACGCCGCCAGATCGCGTTATTCCACGCTTTCCTGGGGAGGATCAAAGCTAGGTGTCCACAACTATCTGCATTCTGCATGTCCGACGAAAGATGGCCCAACTGCTGGTCATTTTCCTTGTGATTGCTGGAGCCTTACTCTCGCCGAGTAAGCCAGCGTCGGCTGCCGTTTCGAAGGCCTTCGCTATTGGCATCTTCGGGCCCAACGAACAGCGGGTTCTGTCAGCGTTAGGGACCACCGACGGTTCTCAGGTTAGCGTTGCTCCATATATTGCAGATGGCGGCGCTGGCGCCAGCAAGCAGCGGTGGACCTTTGAATTCAGTAGTACGCAACCTTACAATCCACCGCGGCACCTCTATCGGATCAAGCACGTACAAACCGGCCTGTGTCTCGGTAAGAATGGTACCGGAGGGCCGGAAGTCCAGTTGAAATCTTGTACGGCCCCCTCACTGACATGGTATACGACACCCCCGGCGTACGGCGGAGGTTTCTGGCTTCGAAACAACGATAATACCCGTTGCTTGGATGGATTGTACTCGGGTACCAACGCCGGCCTAAATAACTGCTATAACCTTCCCACGGGAAGCCGGGTCGGAGAGCATTGGGTCTTGCGTACCGGACCGTTTGAGTGCGCAGCTGAGGGCACTGTTCTCTGTGTGCGTCCCGAACAGCCGGTATACGGCTTGATGGACACCTGGCAGCATCACGAAATCAACTATAGCGGTACCACCTACAGCAATATGCTGAATTCACTGGAGTGGAGCACGGCCGATAGCCAGGGGATCAACAATCGGAGCGAAGGTTTTGAGTTCGGCTGGGAATCAAGGTACTCTGCGGATCCAAGAGAGGAAAACGCGTATTGGGTAGAGTATGACGGAACCTCATACGAATACCATAATTTGTCGAGTGTTCCAGGTGGCAGCGGAACGGTCGGACGCCTGTATACATATATGATTGTTCCAGGCGAAGGTTCCCAGAGTGCACTCTATTTCGATTTCAATCCGGTCGGTAACACTACTAAGGCCGAAAGTGCTCGTATCCGGGAGAGTAGCGGAGGCCTTTTTGCCGAAACGATTGAGGCGGCTGCGTTTGCGGGCTCATTCGAGCATCGCGTGCAACTTCTAGACGGAAATGATGTCTGGAGGCGGCCCTGGGTTTCGGAGACTTCGACACGAGAAACTTACCCCTGCGACGCTCCCCGCAACGCGCCAGCCACAGGGGGCCCGAACACTGCGCCCCGCTGTCTTAATGCTTCAACGGTTACGAAATCAGGGTCGACTCCTATAGCGGTCGACTATTTCAAAATCAGCAAGCCGGCGGTGGCGCCATTGCAAAGTGCTCCCTTCGTTTCGTCGGCCACTGGCGGGGATTACTCTTACAACGGTGTCAACCAGCGTGCGCTGGCAGACTGCATGGCTGCGGATCCAGGTCGTTGCATGGACGACGTGCCGGGTTTGGCCGAATGCGTCAAGGCGCACAAGTCGTGCAACATGAACGCAAGGTGGTCGGCGGCTCAGCGCAGCGATCCGAGCGCCGCGATCACCGAGAAGCAGGCATTGGGTTTAGCGCAGAAGGTGCTGACCAAATCAGGTAACAGCCTTGCAGTTACCGCTAAGGCTCGCACATTTTCGGCCCAAGATTATGCACGCACAGTGGGAGTGTCTGCGTACGCCGAGAACAGCGCAGACATCATTGTGGTCGCGGGTGGCGACACAGTGCGGGGCCTGCTCGGTCGGCAACTCAGCGGATATCGAGGCTACGCGCTGGCTTTTGATTCGGCCAGTGGGTCCTTACTTCATGCTTGCCTCGGTGCTGCTTGCTTGAGCTATCCGATGGTTTGAAAAGTTGCCTAGACCAAAAAATGCTAGCTAGACAGGGGTTTTATGTTTCGAAACGTGCGTTATATAGTCGGGACCACTGTTATTGCGTTACTCGCCACCGTAACGCCTGCCGCCGCAAGTCCAACTGAGCTTTCCAACAGTGACGTGTTAGAGTGGTCAGTCACTTCGACGCCCCCTGCTCTTACGCCGCAGATGGGTCCGCGTATCGGTCCTGCTTCGCCCCCAATCCGGATTGGACCGGGTGATAGCGACGCCCACCGGGCAACGGTTGCCGAGGATCTTAAGAGCGAATGCATGGCACGGCTCGAATCGCGCTCTCCTCAAGGGTGGGCCCGTAGTCGGTTCGAGCAGTGTTTCATCGGTGGCCGTACCGCACACTTGCTGTCCCGTCAAAATGGAGCAATCGTCGCTACCGTTGAATTCGGGTATTCTCTACTTGCTTTCTCGGTCGACGGATCTCGAAGAGTCGACTATGTCTTCGACTTCGACACCTTCGATACGAAGGGGGGCGAGCCGTTGCCGACTACAACGCTGACTGTGGACTTCGTTGGCTGCGCAGCAAATGTTGTATGCGCTCCCAGCCCCACTATGCGCGCGGCAACGATTCCTGAATGGCTGGCAGGAAACCGACTTTATAATTTCTCCATTACGTCCCCGAACGACACCGGTGACGGAGACTTCAAGATTGTAAGGTCACTAATTCAAATGAATATGTCGATCATCACTCTCGCGCCAGATGTGCATCCATGGCAAGAGGCTGCAATGGCCAACTCGCGAGTGAGATTTGACTCGGCTAGGGCGGCGTTGGGCAGTGGCAAGTATCACGGCGCGGTTTTTAGTGATTCCGTACCCACGGTAGAGTTTAGCGCCGCTCCTACCAGCGATCATTTTGAACAAGCGATTCACATCGAGGACGCGCTTGTCGCGCCTCGGCGTACCTTTCCGAGTCTCTTTAATAAATCAGTTCCAGGTGAGGGTGATCGCCCACTGCATCGCCTAATGAACGACACGTTGAAGAACAAGAATCACAGCACATCAGTCGGCATTTGCGTCGATGTTTGGGGTGCAGGATACCCGACCGGGGGTCTCGAGTGTGACGAGTATCCGTTCCAGTCGACCTATGAGGGATCTGCCACGTCTACTGGTGCGACAGAACAGAACCCGAACGGTGGTGATGGCAACGCATGGCATGGGTCGGCTCGGCCCATTACTGGCAGCCACAATTCCAAGGGTGGCGCCTTGCTAGGCACCTTCTTCGGGCAGAACCGGGTTTTGGACGAGAATCGTGGCACCAGTAACCAAGGTGTGCGGAGTGACCCATTCCGCGTGAGAATTGTGCGGTAGGACGGCTTTCGCAGATCGCAATCGTTGATTCGAGTGATAGCCTTGCTGGTGTCAGGTCGACGCCAGCAAGGCTATCACAATAGCGGAGTTCCAGTGGCTATCGTTCAAAGCAGCTATGAATTGGTATTCATCCCAAGTTACCGGATATTTGCCTTGCGTGACATCGACATGGCTGCTGATTCGGGACTTCGCGATGCGCTATTTCCTTCTGACCGTGAGGTCGTCACTGCAACTGACTGCGACATTTATGTAAAGGTGTCGCAGGATATCCTTCCTGTCCGTGTCGTTGTTAATGTGTATGGCTCTCCACCAGGTCGTAGTTCCTGGTTGTCGGACGTGGCCATGCCGTCGATCGCCAATCTGCATTGCCCTAGTGGGCAACTTCTGCTTTGCGATATCATGGGATCGGGTCTCGCCGGCATCGATATTCCGTGCGGGCAAGGGAGTTGTTCAGTGGCAATCTATTGGAGAGGGCGGAAGCGAGCTGAAGCGGCCCGGGCGTCCATTTTGAGAGCTATGGCAGGTGGTGCTACGCCGTCCGAAGTGGAAGAGCTTCAGGGTAGGAACTCCGGCGTTGAAGAGTATCTCTTAGAAATTTGGTAGCGCGAAGGCTTGGTCGATTTGGCCAGGGGCGACTCCCTATTAAGAATGGTTAGCCTCGAGCGTAAGCGCAGTCATGACATGGTCGACTGGCTGGTTGAGGCTGCTCAACAGCCTTATTCCTGCCTTCAGTGCGTACACTTCTCTGCGGGCTACTGCCGTTCCTGTTCCGTCTAGCCGGTAGCCGTCCAGCCACGTCCAGCTATCGTAGGTGTGTAGCTCGGTGCGGACCCGGTACGTAGATGACCTGGCATTCTCCGGCGAGGTGACTGATCGCCACCTTTACGGCCATCGAGAGGATTTTGGACGAAGCCGGCTGGTCCATTAATGCGAGTAAAACCGCCTACATGCGGAGAGGCGGCCCACAGTACGTGACCGGACTTTATGTGGGGGCGACGGATCGTCCTCGCATTCCTCGTGCAACAAAACGTCGCTTGCGATGGATTGCGCACATCATATCGAGGTTCGGCTACGACGCTTACATGACGGATTTTGGCGGAGAGAACGCCAATATGATTCCTCAGCGCCTGATGGGCTGGGCCTGCTACATTGCGGCAGTCGAGCCAGAACTGGGATACCCGATGCTGCACGCCTTCCACGACCAACTTCCGGTTCAGTAACATCCCTATGGCGACGCATGGCTCACGATCATGAATGATATAGATTAGCCATCATCCTTAGGTCAAACTCACCGAGGCCCGTTAACAGAAAATTCCTGCGGCCCGCTCGGGTTCCCCGCTGTCCGCGCCAGCCGCCGGGCGTTCGGCGTGACGGCCCCCGAGCGCCAGCGGCAGCGGCCGGCGCGCGCCCAGGCGGCGGCGCGTGCGCGGCCCGCTCAGGGCCGCCTTGATCATGCACCGAAACTGTGCTAGATGGCGCTGCCGTGTTCGGCGTACGCGGAGATGCCACTACTACGCGCTGCGATCGCAGTGCGGATCCTGCGGACGAGCCGGGCCGGGCCGTACTGCTCCAAGGACTCTGCGCCCACATAGCGCCATTCGGTGAGTTCACCGTCGGAGAAGCGGATGTCACGCTCTTGCTCGGCGCCGAGTGAACCGCCGTCGAAGATGAACAAAAGCTTGTCGCCCTCGTGCTCGGCGGGCGCCCAATCAACCACCAGCATCGGTCCGAGCGCGGGCATGAGGCCAAGTTCCTCTTGGACCTCACGTACGCATGCGGCTCGGGGTGACTCGCCGGGTTCGACGTAGCCGCCGGGGATGTCCCAGTGCTTCTTGTAGCTGGGGCGTACGAGGAGTACCCGGCCTTCGTCGTCGAAGAAGAGGGCGCCTGCGGCGACGCGTGGGGTTGCCATGGGTGGCATCTCGTTGGCCGTCATCAGGGCAGCCTAGATGGGCTGGGATCAGTCGAGCACCTTCAGCCGACGGGCCAGGTTCACCAGTTCGACCGAGGGCTTGCCGCGCTGCCGGCGGATCCAGGTTAGGGCGAGTTGGCGGCTGAGGAAGTGGTGCCGGACCTGTTCGGGCGCCATCTGTTCGGCGTCCAATAGGACGGCCTGGGCGTCGTCGATGCGGTTCCACGAGCTGTAGGCGCGGGCGACTTCGAGGGCGTGCCGTATGCGGCGTTCCATCGGTAGGCCGGCGGTGTCGACGCGCGGGCCAAGGTCGATGGCGACTTGTAGGTCGCCCAGTTCGGCGGCGGTGGCGACGCGGTGGATGGCGACGTTGGTCGGGCCGAACGCGGTCCAGAGGTAGTTGGCGTCGGCTCCGAGCTGGCCGGCGGCCCGGTCGGCGGCGGCGAGGAAGGAGCGGGTGGTGGCGGCGTCGTTGGATCGGGCGGCGGCCATCGAGCCGGACAGGAACAGGGTGCCGTAGACGGAGAGCAGTGCTGGCGTCGCCTGTTTCAGGTGGGGCTCAAGGTAGCCGGCGGCGTCCTCGGTGAGGCGTACGGCTTCGGCGTAGCGGCCGGTGGCGTGCAGGGCGTGGCCGACAGAGCGGAACAGGGAGCCGGTGACGAGCGGGTCG
Source organism: Micromonospora sp. URMC 106 (assembly GCF_051386395.1). Classification (NCBI taxonomy): domain Bacteria; kingdom Bacillati; phylum Actinomycetota; class Actinomycetes; order Micromonosporales; family Micromonosporaceae; genus Micromonospora; species Micromonospora sp. URMC 106. The sequence continues at coordinate 36,427 of NZ_JBPQTP010000053.1, read as the reverse complement.
CCTGTGGGCCGGACTGCGGCCAGTCCGCGGTCGGCGGCGATCCAGGCGAGGTCGCTCTCCCCGAGTTTGGTGAGCTGGGTGGCGGCGAGCTGGTATGCGAGGCCGAGTAGCCGGTGGGCTTGGTCCTGGTCGTCGCGGTCGTGGTGGTCGGCGGCGGCCTGGGCGCGGTGGAGCAAGTCAGGCAGGCGGCCGGTGACGTATCCGAACCGAGAGTCCTGGTAGGCGTCCCAGAGGGCGCCCACCTCCTTCCTGAGCACAGCAACGCTCAACGGCTCCGCGTGCGTGCTGCCGCCGAACGGGGCGATGGCGCGGTAGTTCATCAGGGCGGCGCGGAGGGCGGGCACGGTTTCGGTGCCGCTGTCGCCGGTCCAGTCGAGCAGCGAGGGTTCGCCGAGCAGGTCGCCGAGGGAGATGTCCAGGACTTCGGCGAGGGACTTGATGACGGAGAGCCGGTCCAGCTCGATCCGGTTGTTCTCAATCTTGCCCAGCCAGTCGGCGGTACGGCCGATGAGTCCGGCCAAGACTTCCTGGGACAGGCCGCGTCGCCTGCGGTACCAGGCGACGCGTTCGCCGATGGTCAGGGGGTTGGTCGTCCCGCGCACCGGTTCACTGTCTCCCCTCGGTCGGCTGCGACCCCGGAAGGATTTTCCGGGTCGCTGGGCGGTATGTGCCACAACCTGTCTGCATGACGGGGCTGAACGTATCGAGCAACTGCCAATCCTGCTCGGGCGCGGGCTGGAAGTACACCCTTGCCCGCACCGCCATCCGGGGGATGGGGCGGGGGGCGGAGCGGACTCGTTCCCTGGCCCGGCGGTCCTGCCTGGACTGCGCGGGTTCCGGTCGCTCGGCGACCCGCTGAGGCTGGGCCGGGGTGGGTGCTGGCGTGGGGCCGCGACCCGAACGACGGCTCGTGAATAGCCCGCCCACCCCGGCGCCTCGCACACCGGCGCCGCGCCGGCCGGGCGTCCCGGCACCGGGCGACCTGGTGCTCATCGACGGACGGGCATCGGTGCAGTTCGGCGGCGACCGCGCGCTGTGGCTGCGGGTCACCTCGGTCTGCGACAAACCGACATACCACGGCTGGGTATGGCTCACCGGCTACTCCATCAACCCGGCAAGCGGCAAGGCGCTGGAACGGCGCGAGGTCTTCGTACAGATCGCCGGCCTACAGATCCGGCCACGCACGACCGACAGCGCGCCGCCTCGCAACGTGGCGCCGGTGATGAGGAGGCGCGGTGTTTGACGTTCGGGTACGACTCGGCGCGGTGCTGCGGATCGAAGCGGCCGACCGCTACCGACCCTCCGACGGGCCGGTGACGCTGTGGGTGACCGGGGTCCGGCTGGTGGCCAACCGCCCGACGCACGAGCCGTGGATCTGGGTCGAGGGGATGAGGCTGAGCCCGTCCGGCCAGCGGGGGCCGCAGGCACAGATTTTGGTACGTGCCAGCCTGCTACCGCCCCAGGGACCGGCGCGGTGACAACGTACCTGTCTGGTGCTGTGCGCGACCAACTCCGCGCGGCACAGGCGCACCTCGACCGGCACACGCCGAAGAGCGCGGACGGGCGCTGCGCCGGCTGCGGCGAGGAAGGCCCGTGCCCACAACGGCGGGCGGCGCTGCGGGTGTTCGGCGGTACGGCTGCCTGCCGCGTCGCTGGCCGGGCGCGTCCCGGCCTGAGCTGATGGACGCGCCGTTGTCCTGGTCGGGATGGCTGGCCGCAGCGATGGAGCGTGTGACGCCGGACGGCTTAGCTGGCTTGTTCTGTCATGCAAACAACTCATAAGCTGCTGAGATTCATGCAGCGTTCCTAGGTGGGGTGGCCCGCGATGGCGTACGAGATACCGACGCCGAAATACCTGCGCGTGTTGAACACGCTGCGGAAGCGCATCGAGGACGGCGACTACGCCCCCGGCGCGGCATTGCCGTCGGAGAACCAGCTCTGCACGGAGTTCGGAGTGTCCCGGCCGACGGTGCTCAAGGCGCTGGGCATCCTCAAGCAGGACGGCTGGATCGAGTCGCAGCAGGGCAAGGGCAGCTTCGTCCGTGGCCGGCCTGCTGCCGGCCGCACGTCGCCTGAGTACGCCCGTGACGCGGTGGAGCTGGACGAAACCGGGGAGACGGAGATCCTGTATGTCGGTCCGGTGCTGGCTTCTCCGCGGATCGCGGCGGAGTTGCAGATCCCGGAGGGTACGCCGGTCTACGAGCGGCGCCGCCGGACCGTGTCGGAGGCGGGACCGGTGGACCTAGTGGTCACCTTCGTGCCGGTGGACATCGCGGCCGGTACCGACATCACCAAGCGGGACCCGATCCCGGGCGGCCTGCTCGACCTCGTCGCCAGGCAGAAGGGCCTACGGGCCGACTACGCGACCGAGCGCATGACGGCGCGCCGCGTGAGCGAGGTCGAGGCTGAGGCGTTGGATGTGCCGGCCGACGAGTCGGTGATGAACGTTGTCATCACCGTGCATCAGGCAACCGGCGATCCGATCATGACGTCCGTGCTGGTGATGCCTGGCAGCCGCCACGAGATCGAGGACACCTACGCGCTGTCCTGACCGGGTTCCTACTCGGCTGCGCACTCAGCCAGCATGGATTCCGCCTCGTAGAGGATCTGTCGTACCTGGCCGGCGGTCAGACGGCGGACGTCCCAGAGCAGCTCGGCGGCATCGGATGCGGCCGGGCCGCGTGATGGCCTGTCTCCGGCGAGTTCGACACCGGTGATGGCGGCTAGGTCGTCGGCGGGCACGGCCAGCAAGGTTGCAAAGCTCACCAACAGATCGGGGGTCAACTCCTTGCGGCCATGGCCCACCAGCCCGATCGTGGATGCCGCCAGGTAGTGGGGCGTCAGCCGGGCCAGGCACTTGGCCGACCCCACCCAGTCCAGATTCCGGTTTCGGAGCATGCGCAGGATCATGCCTCCGGGGCCCGGCGGATACTGCTCGCGCAGCGGCAGCGGCGGGACCGGTTGTGTCCGCTTCTCCTGCGGCAGTGAGCGGACCGCCTGACGCAGCCGGTACCTATGTGGTGCCGGCAGGCGAATCGCGTGCCCGACGAGAGAGTCGACGAGCTTGCCGGCTGCCGCGTCCAGCGGGGCCAGATCGTCCGGTACCGGTAGCCCGGTGATCACGAACAGGTCTGCGGCGTGTAGGTCGACTGTGGAGGCTAGCTGCCGCAGCAGCAAGGGGCTTGGCGTTGCGCCGCCGAGGAACGCTTCGACCTTGTGTGCTGCGACACCGGCTTGTTGAAAGAGGGCAACAGGGCTCAGCTTCCGGCGTTCCAGCAGCCGCTTCATGGGCGCTCGAAAGTCTGACTCCCTGGTCACTCCGTCAGGCTAGAGCCCATCTTGTTGGGGTCCCGCGGCGCTACGTCGACAACTCTCCACATTGCGCGATCGACGCACATTCGACCTTGCTTGTATTTACAAGCTGACGTAGCTTGTTAGCTCAACCGGTTGTCAGGTAGACGACTGGTAAGGCTAGGAGGCTGTCCACGTGGTTCCGATGACGTTGAAGGTGCCGGTGCCGTCCGAGTACGTGTTCCCCGCCGGGGCGTTGTGCCTGGGTGTGTCGCCGCAGATCGATTTTGAGCGGCGTGGTGAGGCGGACAACCAGGCGCGGGACAAGGAGTCCGGGGAGCGGGTTTGGGTGGTGCGGGTGATGGACCTGGATCCGGAGGCCGGGAAGTTCGGTCGGTCGACTGAGGTGAAGGTGAAGGTGGTCGCCGGGCAGCAGCCGGTGCCGCCGCCGTCGACGGTGCCGGGTTACCCGCCGGCGGTGGAGTTCGAGGGCTTGACCCTGACCCCGTATGTGGATTCGCAGCGGTGCAAGCCGGGCCGGGCCTCGGGTGACTGCCGGTCCCGGATGGCGTACTCGCTGCGGGCGACCGCGATCCGTCCGGCGTCGACGGTGCCGGGTTCGGTGGCGGCCTGACTGGTCGTTGTTTGGCGCGCGGGGCGGGTCGTTTCCCCGCCAAGAGTCCCGGCCCGTCCCGCGCTCTTCCATCCCTCACCTGATGAAGGAGGGCGTGATGCCCACCGTAGTTCCCCCTGCCCTGAACTGCTCTGAGGGCTGCTGCTCGTCGGGGTGGTGGTCCTGATGTCTCGTACCCGTCTGGTCGGTCTGCGGCACGTCTACCGGGAGGTGGAAGCGGCCGTCCGGTCCGTGCTGCGGTTGCCGCCGGCTTCGGCGCGGGTGTGCGCGAATCGCTGCCCTCGCTGTGAGGAGTGGGTGAAGCCGCGTCGGTTCGACCTGCGTCGCATGTCGTGCCGCTCGTGCATCTCGACCCTGGCCCGCCCGGATCGGGGTGGTGACCTGTGCCTCTGATCAACATCATTCCGGGCGAGAAGATCCCGGTGGCGCCGATGAACGTGCGCCTTCCGGCGTGGCGGGTTCCGGGTTGGCTGCTGGTGTTCTGGTGGCTGGCCCGGGGCCTGTGCCGGATCACGGTCCTGGCGGTGCGGTACTGGTGGCTCACCGCTCCGACCGTGCTCGCCCTGTGGGTGCGGGCGGAGTACGACGGCCGGGTCCTGGCCGGCGTCGTCCTGGCCGTCGCCGCCGGTTGCGGGGCCTGGTGGCGGTGGCACCGGTCGTCGTGGCTGCGGTTCGGCTGGTACCCGATCGTCAGCCGCGTCCGGGCCTTGACGGTGTATCGGCGGCGGTGGGCGTCGGTCATGGCGACGTGTGGGCTGGCGACGGCATTCGCCGGTGACCGGTACGTGCCGCAACTGCTGCGGGTTCGCTGCGACCGCCACGGCGACGAGCTGATCGTCCGGATGCTGCCCGGGCAGATCCCGGACGATTGGGGGCAGGCCGCGGAACGCCTCGCCTACGCCTTCCGCCTCCGCCAGGGTCAGGCACGGTTGACGGACCGACCGGATCAGGTCAGGCTGCGGTTCCTCCGCCGTGACCCGCTCGGCGCCGTCGTCGGTCCGCTGCCGGTGCAGGTGGTGCCGGACCTGGCCGGGCTGCCGCTCGGTGTGCGGGAGGACGGGCAGCCCTATGAGCTGCGCTTGGCCGGTTCGCATGTGCTGATCGCGGGGGCGACGGGGTCGGGCAAGGGCTCGGTGCTGTGGTCACTGATCCGCGCGCTGGCCGGCGGTGTCCGGTCGGGGTTGGTGGAGCTGTGGGCGTTCGACCCTAAGGGTGGCATGGAGTTGGCGGCCGGGGTGCCGCTGTTCGCCCGGTTCTCCTACGACGATCCCGACGGCATGGCCGGCGTCTTGGAAGAGGCCGTGAAGCGGATGCGCCTGCGGGCGGCCCGGCTGCGTGGCGTGGCTCGCCAGCACACGCCGACGCCGGATGAGCCGTTGATCGTGCTGGTGGTCGACGAGTTGGCGGCGTTGACGGCGTACATCACCGATCGGAAGGTCCGCGACCGGATCAAGGAAGCCCTCGGCCTCCTCCTCAGCCAAGGGCGGGCGGTCGGGGTGCATGTGGTGGCGGCGTTGCAGGACCCGCGTAAGGACGTGCTGCCGTTTAGGGACCTGTTCCCTACCCGCATCGGGTTGCGGCTGACCGAGCCGGAGCAGGTGGACATGGTTCTCGGCGACGGCGCTCGGGACCGGGGAGCGCTGTGCGACCACATCCCCGAATCGGCGCCCGGTGTCGGGTTCGTCGTCCTCGACGGCGTCCGCGAACCCGTCCGGGTTCGGTTCGCCTACCTCACCGACGACGACATCCGCGAGCTGGGTCGTGACTACCGGCGGCTCTGCGACGGCACCGGCGATGAGCAGGAGGTGACCAAGTGAAGACCAACGCGGATCGGGTGGAGGGTGTGGTCCTGGTGCTCATCGTCCTGACGGTGGGCGGTTTGGCCGGGGCGGCGTCGTTCACGCACGTCCACGACTGGACCATGGCCAACTCCCCGGCCGGTACGGGGGACTGGTTCGGCTGGGCCAACGCCGCAATCTCCGAACTTCTGCCCTTGGCGGCGTTGCTGACGATCCGGCGGCGCCGCCGCACCGGCGGCCCGATCGGGTACCCGATGTTCCTGCTCGTCTGCGCCGTCGCCCTGTCCCTGTCGGCGCAGCTCGCCGTGGCCAAGCCGGGGGTGTCCGGTTGGCTGCTGTCGGCCGTGCCGGCGCTGGCGTTCCTCGGCCTGTCCAAGCTCGTCTTCTCCACCACCCCACCGGCAGCGCCGCCCGTCGACAAGCAGGCAGACGCCGACGGGTGGGGCGACGTCCCGCCCGCTGAGGAGCGGTCATCCGCCGACCTCGTCGATGAGGACCAAACGGTGCCCGTCCCAGTGGAGGCCACCGGCGAGCAGCCCCGGCCGACGGCCCTCCGCCCGGTGCCCGTGATGCCGGTGGAGCGGCGGCCCGGACTGGTACCCGTGCCAGCGGCAGCGTTCGCGCCCCGCAACGGCCGCGTCTTCGGCGACGGGGAGCGTGACCGGTGAACCAACTCGAACTCATCCCCACGACCCCCGTCGAGCAGCCCCGACCGGGGTCGCGGGCGGACCGGATGCGCAAGCCCCTCGCCAAGGACGCCCTCAAGCAACTCGCCGAACAGAACGGCGTGTGCGTGCGCCCGCTGGCGCTGCGCCGTACAGACACCATCACCGGCCTGACCGAGGTGGTGGAGGTTCCGTGCGGGGCGACCCTCGCCGCGAAGTGCAAGCCGTGCGCGGAGCGGGGCCGGCGGCTGCGCATCCAGCAGATCCGCGAGGGCTGGCACCTCACCGACGAACCCGCCGTCCGCCCCGACAAGCCGGGTGAAGACGTGCTCGCCCTCGTGCGGGTCCGGGCGCACCTGGAGTTCGAACGGGAAGCGCTGCACTACCAGCCGATGACCCCCGACGAGCGGGCCGCGCAGATTGCCGACGTAGACGCCGCGATCGCCGAGCTGGACGAAGCGCTCGCCGAAACCAGCCTGCGCGGACACCTCACCCCCAAGGAACGCGACGAGCGACCACGGCGCAAACGGTCGACCCGGCGGCGACAGGACACACCCGACCTCCCCCGCCTGCCCGTCGACCCGCGCACGGTCGGCCGGGCGTACTCCGGCAAGGCAGGCAAGACCCACCGCCCTTCGATGCTGGTCACGTTGACGCTCGGCTCGCACGGGCCGGTGCACTCCCACCTTCGGCGCGGCGCCTACATCGCCCCGTGCGAGTGCGGCACCCGGCACGGCCCGAATGACGACCTGCTCGGCACCCCGGTCGACCCGGCCAGTTACGACTACCGGCGGGCGGCCTTGGATGCGATTCACTTCGCGCGGGTTCTCGACCGGTGGTGGCAGAACGTGCGCCGCGCCGTCGGCTGGAACGTCCAATACGCCGGCGCCGTCGAGCTGCAACGACGACTCGCCCCACACGCCCACTTCGCCATCCGCGGCACCCTCCCCCGTCTGCTGCTCAAGCAGATCGCGGCAGCCACCTACCACCAGGTTTGGTGGCCACCGTTCGACGACTTGGCCTACCCGGTCGACAAGCCGCCGGTCTGGGACGTCGACCGACAGGCGTACGTCGACCCCAAGACGCGCGAGCCGCTGCCCACCTGGGGCGAAGCCCTCGACGCTCTAGAGGAGCCCGACAGCCGCCCCGCCTACGTCGCCCGCCTCGGCCGCATCGACGCACGCGGCATCGAGCAGGGCACCAAAGACGCCGAGCGCTCCATCCGCTACGTGACCAAGTACGTCACCAAGGACCTGACCGACCAGGCCAAGCCGCGCTCCGACGCGCAGAAGGCACACTTCGTCCGCCTCCACGCGGAACTGGCCGTGCTGCCGTGCTCGCCGACGTGCGCGAACTGGCTGCTGTACGGCGTCCAACCGGACGGGGTCAAGGCAGGCTTGACCCCCGGCCGCTGCACCGGGAAGGTCCACCAACGCTCCACCCTCGGCTTCACCGGCCGGCGCGTACTCGTCTCCCGACAGTGGTCCGGAAAGACCCTCGCCGACCACCGCGCCGACAACCGCGCCTGGGTCCGCGCCATCCTCGCCGGCGGCATGGCCGACACCGAGGAGCACGACCAGGCGGCCGACGAGGCGGACGGGACCAAGCGGTACCGGTTCGAACTTGCCCGACCGGAAGACCCTGACGTGCCACCCCTGGAACACCGGCTCCTGCGCGCGATATCCGCCCGCATCCGCTGGCGCGCTGACCTCGACACCGCACGGATACGAACAGCCGCCGCCGTTTCGGCAACCGCTGCTGTCTTCACCCCTGCTGCTTGATGATCCGAAGGAAAGACCCCTCATGGAAAGTGACCTGTTGACCGTTCCGGAAGTCCTCGCCGTGCTCAACGGTGTGTCGCGGCGAACCTTCTACCGGTGGCGTGAGCTGGGCATCGCCCCGGAGTGCATCAAGCTACCCAACGGTGAGCTGCGCATCGAGCGGCGCGACCTGCGGGCATGGCTGGAACAGCACCGGGAGGCGGCGTGAAGTCCCGCGAGGTGCGGATCCGGGGAATTCAGGTCAACGCGCTGGCGGGTCGTAAGAAGTCGTACACCGTCCGCTGGGTGGTGGGTACGGGGCCGAAGTCTCGGACGTTTGGCACCCGTGCGCTGGCGGACAACTTCCGGTCAGACCTGATGCAGGCGGCGAACCGGGGTGAGGCGTTCGACGGTGACTCCGGGCTGCCTGAGTCGTTGATGGCGCCGGTGGAGTCGGTGAGCTGGCTCGGCTTCGTTCGCCGGTACGTCGACATGAAGTGGCCGGGCGCGGCGGCCAAGTCCCGGGAGAGCACGACGGATGCGCTGGCGACCGTGACGGCTGTGTTGGTGCGGGACCTGGCCGGGCGGCCGGATCCGGCGTTGCTGCGGCGGGCGTTGCGGGAGTGGGAGTTTCCGCCTGCGTCTCGGCAACTCGACCGGCCGGCGGAGATCGCTGCCGCGTTGCGGTGGCTCGGCAAGGCGTCCTTGCCGTTGTCGGCGTTGGCGGAAGCCGCGGTGGTGCGTCCGGCGTTGGACACCCTGGGGCTGACGATGGACGGGCGGCCGGCGGCTGCGTCGACGACTAGGCGGCGGCGCTCGGTCTTCTACAACGTCCTTCAGTACGCCGTGGAGTTGGAGCTGTTGGACTTCAACCCGGTCGACAAGCTGCGGGTCCGGTCGTCGCGGCGGAAGGTGGCCGGGGAGGTGGACCGCCGCGTTGTGGTCAACATCCGCCAGGCGCGCGAACTGCTGACCGGCGTGACGTACGTCGGCCAGCGCGGGAAGAACGGCCGGCGCGGTGAGCGCCTGGTCGCCTTCTACGCCTGCCTCTACTTCGCGGCGCTGCGGCCGAGTGAGGCGCTGGGCCTGCGGGAGCGGGACTGCCATCTTCCGGCAACCGGGTGGGGTCTGCTGACGGTGGAGAAGTCACGGCCGGCGGCCGGGAAGCGCTACACCGACAGCGGAGAGGTGCACGACGACCGAGGGCTAAAGCACCGGGGCGACACGGAAGCGCGGGAGGTGCCGATCCCGCCGGAGCTGGTGGCGATCCTCCGGGCGCACATCGACCGGTTCGGCGTCGGCGCCGACGGGCGGCTGTTCCGCAGCGACCGGGGCAACGTGGTGTCGTCGTCGACGTACTCCCGGGTCTGGGAAAAGGCGCGAACGCTGAGCCTGACCCCGGACCGGGTTGCCTCTCCCTTGGCCGGTCGCCCCTACGACCTGCGGCACGCCGGGGTGTCGCTCTGGCTCAACGCCGGGCTGCCGGCGCCCGAGGTCGCGCAACGCGCCGGGCACTCGGTCGACGTGCTGCTCAAGGTGTACGCGAAGTGCCTCGACGGCGACCGCAGCCGGATGAACGAACGGATCGAGGCGGCGTTGAACCGATGATGATCAGTGGTGAGGTGCGCGGGGCCGTGGCGACGCTGCGGCCCTTCCGCGTTGTAGCGGTTCTGAGCTGGGGAAACATGACCGTTCAAGCGTCCAAGATCATTGCACGCATTTTGCACGGAGAGCTGCAAACGGCGGCTACGGGTGGCATCCGGCTGCACAAGCCGGCCAATCGACGCGGGAACGTATCCGCTGCTCAGATGGCGTTTTTGCTGATCTTCGAGGTGCCCCCGGCAGGATTCGAACCTGCGACACACGGTTTAGGAAACCGTTGCTCTATCCCCTGAGCTACGAGGGCGCGAGCGCCTAGTCTAGCGACCTGCGCGTCGACCCGGGTGGCAGGGAGCGGCCTGCGTCGACCCGCCTCGTGAGCGCGCTCGACCTGTCCGACGAGAGCTGGCAACAGTGGCACCGGCTGGAACATTCGCAAGATCTTCTTCTGAGTCCTTTCGTCGACCGCCCCTGGACGCCCCGTGGCAACCGGGGGTTCTCGTTGCCGAGCCGCGCCCGCCGTTCGCACCAGTGCCGGTCCGCGTCTGGCGCCTTCGGCGCCGCCGGCCCGCCTTGACGGGCCGGCGGCGTCGAAGGGTGGGTCAGCGGACGAAGGTGATGTCGGGATGCCTCGGCGACGGGCGGTTGAGCAGCGCCCGGGGCCGGTGGCGGAGGTGCTGATCGAAGAAGGCAGCGAGGTAGGCCCGTTGGGAGGCGACGATCCGGCTCGGGTCGACGGTGCCGATCAGCCCGGTGACGAGTCCCTCCGGCAGCGGGAACGCCGCGTCGAGCTGCGGCAGCAGCACCTGGTGGTCGGTGAAGGTGTAGTGCTGACCCTCGGGGACGTACAGGTCGCGTTTCCAACCGGTCGAGTTCGCCCAGAACGACCGCCAGTCGGGGGCGTCCAGGTGGGTGTACGGCTTGCCGCCGATGAGACCGGCGCCCATCAGCAGGAACGGGCGGTCCAGCCCGCGCTTGGCCACCTCGCCGAGGTCGTCCCTGCCGTACGCCATGCTGCCGTCCAGGTCCGCTCCGGCGTCCAACCGGCGGTCGGCGAGCATCGTCTCGGCGGTGGTGAAGCCGCCGGCGGAGTGGCCGAACATGCCCACGCGGGACAGGTCCAGCGCGGCGCCGAGGCCGCGCGGAAGCCGGCGCCCGCCGGCGTCGGGGTTGCCGCCGCGGTCGAGGACGGCGAGTTGGTCGAGGACGAATCGGGTGTCCTGGATCCGGGTGCGGATCTGTGCGCGCATGAGCTCGGCGGGTTCCAGGTCCGGCTGGTGCTGCGTCTCCAGCCGCCCGCCGGGAAACTCGACGACCGGCGTCTCGTACGTGTGGTCGACCGTCACCACGACGTAGCCCCGGCTGGCCAGCTCCTCGACGAGCACCGTGCCCTCCGCGCGGGGCCTCTCCCCGCCGGGCGAGTACACGACCACCGGATACCCACCGTGCCTGGCCCGCGCGGGCGCACCGGCACGGGCATGGGTGGTGAGGCCGGCCCAGTCGACCTGTCCGGCGGGGAGGCCGAGCATGCCGGCGAGGTTCTCGCCGTGGCGCTGCGCCGCCAGTGGCGGCAGGTACGGCGCGAGTGGTTCGGTGCCCGTCGGGCGAGCCGGGTACCAGACGGTGACCATGAGTTCCCGCGGCTTGGCGGCCACCCACGGGTCGGGCCGGTCGTGGTCGACCAGGTGCAGTTCGGTGGCGGCGACGGGGTACGGGCCGGTCGGTGCGGGGAGGCTCAACCGCAGCGGCGCGCTCGCGGCCGGCGGTCGGACCGATCCCGGATCTGGTGCGGTCTGGGCGAGAGCCGCCGACGCGGTCGACACCATCGCCGCGGACACCGCGACCGCGACCCCGCCCAACAGCCCTCGTCGAGAAATTGTTCGCATGCGACAAGGCTCGCCCGCGGCGTCCGCCGACGGCATCTGCCGGAAGTAGCCAGGTGAGCCCTGAGAAATCTCGGGGACGACCAGCCTCGGGGCGGATGACACCACGATCGACCAGGGCGTCGGGCCGCGTAGGAGGGATTTGCGGGTCACCGCCGGCAGCCCGGCGCCCGGGGTGCTGACTTTCGTCAGGCCAGGTCGATGCCGATTGGCGGCTGTGCCGCACCCGGCCGGACTCCTACCGTCGACGCCTCAACGGCACATCCACCGGGAGAACAATGATCACATTGCGCGGGCTGACGAAACGCTTCGGCGCGACGACAGCCGTCGACAACCTGACCCTGGACCTCGCGCCGGGCCGGGTCACCGGCTTCCTCGGCCCGAACGGCGCGGGGAAGTCCACCACGATGCGCATGATCCTCGGGCTGGACCGGCCCACCGCCGGCGAGGCGCTCGTCGGCGGCCGGCGGTACGAGACCCTGCGGCATCCGCTGCGCGAGGTCGGCGCGCTGCTCGACGCGAAGGCGGTGCACCCGGGGCGGAGCGCACGCAACCACCTGCTGGCGATGGCCCGCAGCAACGGCATCCCCGTCCGCCGGGTGGACGAGGTGCTCGCCACGGTGGGCCTGAGCAACGTCGCCGGCAAGCGGGCCGGCACCTACTCCCTCGGCATGGGCCAGCGCCTCGGCATCGCCGGCGCCCTGCTCGGCGACCCGGGGGTGCTGATGTTCGACGAGCCGGTCAACGGGCTCGACCCGGACGGGGTGCGCTGGGTCCGCGAACTCATGCGGTCCCTGGCCGCCGAGGGCCGGACCGTCTTCGTCTCCAGCCACCTGATGAGCGAGATGCAGCTCACCGCCGACCAACTCGTGGTGGTCGGCAGGGGCCGGCTGATCGCCGACGCTCCGATCGCCGAGGTCATCGGGCGCAGTTCGTCGACCGCGGTGCTGGTGCGCGGCCCTCGGCCCGCCGACCTGGCCGAGCTGCGGCGCCGGCTGGTCGCGGCGGGCGTCGCGGTCGAGCGGGAGGACGACGGCACGCTCGTCGTCATCGGCGCCGGCATCGAGCAGGTCGGCGACCTGGCGCACGAGATCGGCGTACGCCTGCACGAGCTGAGCGTGCGCGAGGCGTCGCTGGAGCAGGCGTACATGGAACTGACCGCCGGCGACGTCGAGTACGGCGCGCCGACCACCACCGGATCGGGAGCGCGGGTATGACGACGGCCACGACGACCCTGCCCACCGCCGACCGTTCGGCCCGGCACGGCGGTGCCGGTGGCGGCGGCCTGAGCGGCGCGATCGCCAGCGAGTGGACCAAGCTCTGGTCGGTGCGCTCGGTCTGGTGGAACCTGCTCGCCAGCGTCCTGCTGATGGCGGCGGCGGCCGGGCAGGAGGCCATCTACGTGGTCAACGAGAACACCAACACCGACCCCGCCGACGACCCGGGGGTGGTCGGCGTCGGCAGCGTCGCGATCAGCTCGGTCCTCCTGGCGCAGTTCACGGTGCTCGCCCTGGCGATGCTGGTGATCACCGCCGAGTACGCGACCGGCACGATCCGGCCCACCCTGCAGTGGACCCCGTCCCGGGGACGGCTGCTGCTGGCCAAGACCGCCGTGGTCGCCGTGGTCACGTTCGTGGTGGGCGGGCTGCTCGGGGCGCTGGGTTCCGCCGTCGCCCACCCGGTGCTCGGTGAGTGGGGCCGGTTCCGGGCGGGAGAGACCGTCGGCGACGTGCTGGCGGTGGCCGCGTACCTGTCCCTGATCAGCGTCTTCACCCTCGGGCTGGGGACGGTGCTGCGCAGCGCGGTCGGCACGTTGACCACCGTGTTCATGATCCTCATGGTGGTGCCGATCTCGCTCGGAGCCCTCGACATCGAGTTCGTCAACCGGCTCGTCGACGGGCTGCCGGGGGTGGCCGGATCCCACTTCATGAGCGGCGACACCGACCCGTACCCGCCGGCGGCCGGCCTCGCCCTGCTCGCCGCGTGGGCCCTCGCGGCGATGCTCGCCGGTTACGCGGTGCTGCGGTCGCGGGACGCCTGACCCGGTGCCGGGTGGCGGTGGTCCCCCGCGGATCGCCGTCACCCGGCCTCGTCCACCAGCCCGGCGTCGTACGCGACGATCGCGGCCTGCACCCGGTTCCTTACGCCGAGCCGGGCGAAGATCGTGCTCAGGTAGCTCTTCACCGTGCCCTCCACCAGGAACAGCCGCCGGCCGATCTCCGCGTTGGACAGCCCGGCCCCGACCAGCGCGAGCACCTCGCGTTCCCGGGCGGTGAGCGTCGCGGTGCGGTCGCGGGCGGCCGGGCCACGGGCCATCCGCGCGCCGCCCATCTCGATCACCCGCCGGGCGATCCGCGGTGACAGGTACGCGCCGCCCTCGGCCGCCGCGCGCACCCCGGCCAGCAGCTCCCGCGGATCACCGGCCTTGAGCAGGAAACCGCTGGCCCCGTCGCCGAGCGCCCGCGCGACGTAGTCGTCCTCGCCGAAGGTGGTGAGCATGAGCACCGCGGTCTCGGGCACGAGCCGGCGGATCTCCACGGCCGCCGCCAGCCCGTCCAGCTTCGGCATCCGGATGTCCAGCAACGCCACCCGCGGCCGGTGCGCCCGGACCAAATCCACGGCGGCCCGGCCGTCGGCGGCCTCCGCCACCACCTCGATCTCGGGGTCCGCCGCCAGGATCACGCGCACCCCGGCCCGGATCATCGCCTCGTCGTCGGCCAGCAGGACGGGGATCACACCATCTCCTCAGCAGATCGGGCGCGGGCGGCAGTCGCCCGCGCGGAACACATGGCCGTGGCCGAGCCTCTGGCTGCCGCGCCTGTCGTCGCCACGGCGCCGGGCGTCGGCCGGCCGTCAGTCGGACATCCGGTCCTTGGTCAGCAGCCGGTCCTCGACGAAGCAGAGCCGGTAGGCGGCCTGGCCGAGGGGGAAGTTGCCGTCGGTGTAGAACTCGCAGGAGGCGCCCGGCGGCAGCGGCCAGTCGGCCGGGTCCGGCCGTTCGACGACCTGCCGCTCCGGCAGCAGGCTCCGCAGCTCGGTGCGGTGCTGCCCGATCCGCATCCGGTCGAAGTCCGCCGGTTCGAGGACCGAGCCGAACGTGGCGAACGGATAGTAGGCCAGCGACAGCACGCCGGCGACCACCACCGGGGCGGCCACGGCGACCAGGAGGCTGCGCCGCACCCGCCGCCGCGCCTCGCGCAGCCGGGTCGCCGACGCCGGCCTGACCAACCGTACGGCCTCGTCGGCGTCGACCGCCGCGGCGCCGGCGGCGTGCGGCAGCCGCGCGGTGACCTCGAACCCGCCGCCCCGTGGTCCGGCGCTCAGCGCACCGCCGGCCAGCCGTACCCGCTCGCGGAGGCCGACCAGGCCGGACCCCGTCGATGCCACTCCGGGTGCCAGCCCGGCCGGCGGCGGCTCGTTGACCACGCTCACCACCGTCTGCTCCGCCGAGCGGGTCAGCCGGACGCTCACCGCGGCGCCCGGCGCGTGCCGGGTCGCGTTGGTCAGCGCCTCCTGGACCACCCGGTACACCGCCCGCTCGACCATCGGCGGCGCCGGCGCGGCGGACCCGTCCCACCGCAGCCGGACCGACATCCCCGCCTCGCGGGCCCGTTCCACCAGGTCGGCGACGCCCTCGGCGGCCGGCCGGGTGGGAGCCGGCGCGCCGTCCTCCCGGAGCACGCCGATGATCTGGGCGAGCTGCTCGGTGGCGGCGGTGACGCTGGCCCGCAACTCCCCCACCGCCCGCCGGTGCCGCTCGTCGAGATCGGCTGACACCTCCAGCCCGCCGGCCTTCAGCGCGATGAGCGCCAGGTCGTGGCCCAGGGAGTCGTGCATGTCCTGCGCGATGCGGGCACGCTCGCGCATCCGGACCCGCTCGGCGGCGGCGCGCTGCTGCCGTTCGAGCAGGTCGGCGTGCTCCCAGCCGGCGTGGACGAGCGCCCGCTGCTGCCGGCGGTAGCGCCCGACCAGCCAGGGAAACACCCCGACGAAGAGCAGGGTGGTGGTGAGGAAGAACCAGGTTGTCACGCCCGAGCCGAGTACGCCGACCGACAGCGCGGTCCCGGCCGTCGCGATCACGGCGAACGTGTACGCGGCCGGGCGAGCCCGGGGCATCCGCAGACCCATCAGGTAGCTCATGATCGGAATGGCGAACACGAAGTTGCCGTCGAACGTGGTCGGCACCACGACGATCAGCAGGGAGATCGGCGGCTGGTGCCGGCTGGCCACCACCGCGAACGCCATCAGCAGGAGCGAACCGGCCAGCCGCCAGCCGGCGTACGGGTGGGTCGGGGCGGCGAGAAGGTCCCAGGCGATCGGCGCCGACAGGATCGCCCAGAGCGACACGTCGGACAGCACCTCCACCCAGCTGCCGGCCCGGTCGCCGGAGGGTGGCCCTCCGGACCGGATGAGGGGCATCCACCGCTGCCGCGCGCCGCGCCACAAACCTGCCACGCGGCCCAGGTTACAAAGCCCACCACCTGCGCCGTTACGCACGAAAGTAAGTCCCGGGCGCGACGGCTCGGGCGGCGGCGACCGGTCGGACCGCCGCACGAGACGCCGCGGGAAGGGTTCAGCGCGCGAGCCACGCCGTGGCGAGGAGGGCGCCGGCCGCCGTCCAGAGCAGGACGGAGGCGGTGCTGGTGACCCAGCGCAGCCTCGGGCGGGGGCCCCGGGCGGTGGGCAGGCGCGACCAGCGGAGGACGCCGAGTGCGACGCCACCGACCGACAGGGCCGCGGCGAGCGCCCACAGCGGTGGCCAGAGCAGCTTCCAGGAGCCGATCGTCCAGGCGAGGCTCAGCAGCACGATCGCGCGCCACGTCATCGAGGCGACCTTCAGCCGGTCCGGCTCGGGGAGCAGCCGCCGCGACCGGCGGCGGGCGGTGACCTCGAGCGTACGGGCGGCCGCGGCGAGGCACAGCAGGGTGACCGCTGCCATTGGCAGTTCGGCGGTGAGCCGCTCGGACGGGGTCGGCGCGTCCCTGCCGAGCAGCCGCATCCCGAGGTACACGACCGAGGCGGAGGTATTGCCGAGGACCACGGCGCCGCGCTTGAGCGCGGGGTCGAACCCGACGAAGCTGGAGAACCCGGCGGTGCTGCCGTCGTGCCAGGTGATGCCGTCCGTGGTCCGCCAGGCGTAACCGATCCTGCTGCCGTCGGGGGCGTCCCAGCGGGGCCGGGTGGCGTCCGCGCCGGGTGCCGTCCCGTTGAGCGTGGCGGCCAGGAAGCGGCCGAGGTCGGCGCTGGTGGACCAGCCGCCGGCGCCCGTGGGGACGTACCCGTCGCTGGCGAAGAACTCGGTCTCGTGTCCCGAGGTGATGTAGCCGCGGGCGCCGTCGGCGGGCACGTCGGCGGGGTCGCCCACCACGACGGTGTCCCGCATGCCCAGCGGTTCGAGGATCCGGCGTCGCAGCAGGTCCTGGTAGCTGGTCCCGGCCCGGGCGGCGAGGGCCTGGCCGAGGAGGGCGAACCCGAGGTTGGAGTAGACGACCCGGCCCTTGTCGACGGCCCGCGAGCCGGCCGCGTCGTCGATGACGTCCCGTGGGGTGAAGCCGCCGTAGGGGTTGCTGCCGATCATGCTGGCCAGGAGGGTTGCGGGACCATCGAGCGAGGAAGGGATGCTCGGGATGCCGGAGCGTTGGCTGGCGAGTTCCTCCAGCGAGGTGCCCGCGACCGCCGGGTCGCGGAACGCGGTGTCGGGGAAGATCTCCCCGACCGTCGTCTGCGGGCTCACCTCCTTCCTGGTCACCATGTCGGCGAGGAGCATGGCCGTCATCGCCTTCGTGACCGAGCCGAACTCGAACCGGGTGCGGTCGTCGACCGGTCGGCCCCCCGACAACCGCGTCGTGCCGAGCCCGGCCGTGCGGACGGCGCCGTTCTCGATCAACGCGACGGAGAGGCCGAGATGCCCGGCCGACGGCCAGGCGGCCTGCCGGACGGTCCGGGCCAGCTCGGCGTCACCGGTGCCTTCGTCGCCGAGGCGGATGCCGCGGGGCATCGCCAGGGTGGCGAGCAGCAGCCCTACCGCGACAGCCGCGATTACCACCGTCGTACGCCTGCGCCGACGCGGTGGATGCGTGTTCGTGGTCGTCATTCAGTGCACCTCCGGCCACCGAAACTAGGCATCCGGCCGCCTGCGGCGAAGGGTGCTGACCACCGAGGAACAGCAGGTGGGCAACCGCAGCAGAACTGCGGACAACCACAGGGCGTGGGCCGGTCCACGCTGGCAGGCTCGACCCTCGTGAAACCGCCATCACCGCCGGCTGACCCCGCCGGGCGGACGGAGACCCGGCTGGCGAGGACGATGTTCCTGCTGGTCGCCGTGTACCTGTTGGACGACGCCATGCTGCACCCGGAACCGGGCACGACGGCCGCGGACCACATCCTCAGCGGCGCCCTGCCGGTGTCGGCGCTGCTGTGGGCCGCCGCCCGTCATCCGGTGTGGCGGGCACCCACGCGGGCGGCCGTCAGCACCGCCGTCGGGCTGCTCGCCCTCGGCGTCGGCCTCGCCGTGCCGGTGGCCCACGCCAGGTCGGCGGGCCCCTCCGGCGACGACTACACCGGCATCGCGGCCACGGTCGCCGGTGCCGCGCTGGTCGCCGTCGGGGTGCGAGGCGCGTGGCGGGTACGCCGCACCGGCGGCTCGACCCGGTCCCGTGTCGTACGCCGGTTCCTGGTGGGCGCGGTGGCGGCGTTCGTCGCGGTGCAGGTGGTCCTGCCGCTCGGTGTCGCCTTCGTCGCCACCCATGCGCCACGCGGCGCGTCGCCGTCGTTCGCCCCGGGCCTGCCGTGGCAGGCGGTGCGGCTGCCGACGGCGGACGGGCTGTCGCTCGCCGCCTGGTACGCGCCCGGCCACAACGGCGCCGCGGTGGTGGTCGTACCCGGTGACGGGGGGCTGCGGCACGCCCGGATGCTCCGCCGGCACGGGTACGGGGTGTTGCTGGTGAGCCCGCGAGGCCAGGGCGCCAGCGAGGGAGACGTCAACCTGTTCGGGTGGCGGGGGGAGACCGACGTGCGCGCAGCGCTGGCCTTCCTGGCCCGGCGCCCCGACGTCGATCCGCGACGCGTGGGCGGGCTGGGCCTGTCGGTCGGCGGCGAGATCCTCCTCCAGACGGCCGCTCGGGGAACCGGCCTGCGCGCCGTGGTCGCCGAGGGCGCCGGGACGCGATGGGCGGCGGAGGATCTCGCCAACCCGGACCTGGAGAACGTGGTCCTGGCGCCGATGTCGGTGACGATCACGCTCGGCGTCGCGGTCTTCTCCGGTGGCCTACCGCCCGCGACGCTACCGAGCCTGCTGCCGCGGCTCGGCGACGCGCGAGCCCTGCTGATCTGGAGCCGCCGCGGTCAGGGTGGGGAGCACCTCAACCCCCGCTACCACCGGGCCACCGGGGGCGCCAGCGACATCTGGGAGATCCCGGAGGCCGGCCACATCGGCGGGTTGGCCGCACGCCCGCAGGAGTACGAGCGCCGTGTCGTCGGATTCTTCGACGCCAGCCTCGCGCCGAACCCGGCCGGGCGGTAGTCAGACCCCGCACCCGGCCCCACCCCTCCACCAGGACACGAGACGACGAGAAGAGACGACGCGATGAGCAACCTGTCCTCGCCGGCGGACGCCCCGGCACGGCCCCGCATCCCACGCCGCACGACGCGGCTCGCCCTGCTGCTCGGTCCGCCGGCCTTCCTCGCGCTGGCCGGCCTGCTGCACCCCCATCACCTGATGCCCGACACGGCGCACCGATGGACGGCCATGCACCTCGTCCTGCTCCCCGTGTTCCCGCTGCTGGCGGCCGGTCTCCTCACCCTGCTACGGTCTGCGACCGGACGGGCGGTGACGGTGGCCCGGGTCGGCTGCTACGTCTACGCCATCTTCTACACGGGGCTCGACGCCATCGCGGGGATCGCCGCCGGCCGGCTGATGATCGGCGCGGAGGGCGTGATCGACGTTCAGGGACAGATCGACGAGCTGAGTGAGATCGGTGGTGCGGTGGGGCTGATCGGCGGGCTGGGCTTCCTGGTCGCCGCCGTGGGCGCCGCCGTCGCCCTCATCTCCCGGTACGGGCGCCCAGCGGTGCCGGGCGTCGTGCTGCTGCTCGTCGCGTCGGTGTCCTGGCTCGGCAGTCACATCTACTGGCCCGAGGGGGTGCTGACGGTGGTCGCGATCGGCACGGGCTTCGCCCTGCTCGAATTCCGCGCGGTGCGGCCGGCGGAGGCACGCGGTGTCGTCGATGCGTCGCTCGCCTGACCTGCCGACACGAGACGGCCCGGCCGCCGGCGGTGTCCACGGGCGGGGTGTCCCGGCGTCGGCCGACCGGTCGTCGGCGCCGGTCCCGCCGGACGTGGCCCGGCGACCACCTGCGCGGCCACCGGTTCCGGCCACGGCCGGCGACCCCGCGCCGCCCGAGGCGCCGGCG
The DNA here is from genome assembly GCF_051386395.1 of Micromonospora sp. URMC 106. Lineage (NCBI taxonomy): Bacteria > Bacillati > Actinomycetota > Actinomycetes > Micromonosporales > Micromonosporaceae > Micromonospora > Micromonospora sp. URMC 106. Next base: position 16,385 of record NZ_JBPQTP010000053.1, on the reverse strand, counting down.
AAGCGGCCACCGGTTCCGGCCACGGCCGGCGACCCCGCGCCGCCCGAGGCGTCGGCGAAGCGGCCACCGGTTCCGGCCGCGGCCGGCGACCCCACGCCGCCCGCGGCGCCGGCGAAGCGGCCACCGGTTCCGGCCGCGGCCGGCGACCCCATGCCGCCCGCGGCGTCGACGGCGCCGGCGAGGAGGTGGGCTCGCCCGCTCGCCGCGGCGCTCGCACTGGTGGCGGGCGCGGGCACGCTGACCGGCAGCGTGCTCGAAACGGGCGTACCCGTCCCGCCGGCGCAGTGGCTCTTCGTGCTGACCGCGATGCCGCTGCCCGCCCTCGGCTGGCTCATCGCCAGTCGCCGCCCGGGCAACCCGTACGGCTGGCTGATGCTCGCCTCGGCGACGTGCCTCGGCATCGGTGGCCTCGCGGTGGGCTACCTGTTGTACGCGGCCCGGACCGGGTCGGACGCCGAGGGGCTCGGCCTCGCGGTCGTGGGAGCCTCGCTGTTCGGCGTGCACTACGGCCTGATCTGGATCTTCATTCCACTGCTCTTCCCGGACGGCCGGCTACCGTCCCGCCGGTGGCGCCCGCTCGCCTGGGCGGGCGGCGCCTGCATCGCCGTGCACGCCGTCGCCGTCGTCCTCGTCCCGGGCCACCTCGACGAGGACGTGCCGTTGCCGAATCCGCTCGGGCTCCCCGGCGCCGCCGGCCACGCGGCGTTGCTCGCGGCCTCGGCGACCACGCTCCTGACGCCCGTGATCGCGGCGGGCGCGCTGGGCGGGCTGCTCGTCCGCTGGCGCCGGGCGACACCGGCGGAGCGGCGTCAGCTGCGCTGGATGGCGGCCGGCGTGCTGGTGAACCTGTCCGGCTTCGTACTCATCCTCGCCATCGACGGCGCGTACCTGCCGGCGTATCTCGGCTGGCTCGCCGTGCTGTCCGTCCTCGGCGCCGTGCCAGCCGCCGTCGGGGTGGCGCTGGTGCGGTACCGCCTTTTCGACATCCGCGTCGTCGTCCAGAAGTCCCTGGCGTACGGCCTGCTGTGGTCCGCGATAGCACTCGTCTACGCGGGGGTGGCGATGGCTCTCGGGGTCGCCGCCGGCGAACGGCTGCCGGTGACGGTGGCGGTGGCTCTCGCCGTCGGCGTCACGCTCGTCTTCCAACCGGTGCGCAACCGGCTGGAGACGCTGGCCGAGCGGCTCGTCTTCGGGGTCCGCCCCACGGCCGCCGAACTGCTCGCGCAGACCAGCACGACGCTCAACTCGATGACCGAGTCGAGCAGCCAACTGCAGCACCTGGTGCACGTCGCCCAGTCCGCGCTCGCGACGACCTGGGTCGCCGTCGAACTGGACGACGGCACGCGGGCGGCAGCCGGTGCGGTGACCGGTCCCCCGGCCCTGACCGTCCCGATCACCAGCGACGGGAGGGTCACCGGCCACCTCTCGTGCGGCCCGAAGGTCGAGGGCAGGATCGCCGAACGGGACCGCGGTCTGCTGCTGGCCCTGGGCGCCCAGGCGGGCCTCGCGCTGCGCAGCGCGCGCCTGGCGGCGCGGCTGGTGCACGCCCAGGAGACCGAACGCCGACGCATCGAGCGCAACATCCACGACGGCGTCCAGCAACAGCTCGTCGCGCTGATCGCCGGGCTCGAACTGGCGCGCGCCGCCGGGCCCCGCCCGGAGGCCATGGTGCGCCTCCGGGAGCAGGCGCGCGCCACGCTCGAAGACCTGCGGGAGTTGGCCGCGGGGATCCACCCGACCGCGCTGGCCCAGGGTGGGCTGGTCGAGGCGGTGGAGGAGCTGTGCGGCCGCCTGCCGCTCGACGTCACGGTCACCGTCACGGTCGACGACGCGCTGCGCGGGCGGCGGTTCTCCGACGACGTCGAGGGCGCGGCATACTTCACGATCGGTGAGGCCCTCGCCAACGCGTTGAAGCACGCCGCGGCCTCCCGGGTCGAGGTACGCCTGGCGCAGCGCCCCGACCGGCTGCTGCTGGAGGTGTCCGACGACGGCAGGGGCTTCGACCCTCTCGCCGTACCGCAGCGCGGGCTCGGACCGCTCGCGGACCGGCTCACGGCGCTCGGAGGGCACCTGACGGTGACAAGTACGCCCGGGGAGGGAACGCACGTGAATGCCTGGATACCGGGCGATGCGTGAGATGGTGCGCGCCGTCCTCGCCGACGACCACTACCTCGTCCGCGAAGGCGTGCGGCAGCTGCTCGAAACCACCGGCGACGTCAGCGTCGTCGCCGCCGTCGGCACCGCCGACGAACTCCTGGACGCGGTACGCCGGTTCGAGCCCGACGTGATCGTCACCGACATCCGCATGCCCGGCGCCGGCCTCCGCGCCGGGCTGGAGGGCATCGACGCGGCGCACCGCGTACGAGCCGAGCACTCCCGGACCGGGGTCGTCGTGCTGTCCCAGTACCGGGACGCGCTGTTCGCCTTCGAACTGTTCCGGCACGGTACCGAAGGGCTCGCCTACCTGTTGAAGGACCGAATCGGGAACCTGGAGGACCTGGTGGCCGCGATCAGGGCGGTCATCGCCGGCGGCTCCGTGGTCGACCCCAAGGTGGTCGACGGTCTGATCGCTCGCCGGGTCAGTCGCCGCCGCGCGGAACCGGCCGGGCTCACCCCCCGCGAACGGGAGGTGCTCGGGGAGATGGCGTTGGGCAAGTCCAACGTGGGCATCGCCCGCTCGCTGCACCTGTCGGTGTCGGCCGTGGAGAAGAACGTCAACGCGATCTTCCACAAGCTGGGTCTGGACAACACCCCGGACACGCATCGACGGGTGGCGGCGGTGGTGAAGTACCTCGGCGCGGATCTCCAGGGCTAGTGCCGCGACCACGAACGTTCGCCGCGAACGGCAACGGCACCGGGGCCACCCCGCCACTCGCGCAGGCTGACCCCGGCACCGCCGACGATCGTGGTCGGAGCACTAGCTGATCTTCTTGCGGTAGATCGCTGTCGCGGCGGCGTAGGCGGCGACGAGCAGGCCGGCGCACCAGGCGAGGGCGATCCAGATGTCGTTGCCGACGGGTTGCTGCGCGAACAGCGCGCGGAGGGTGTTCACGATGGACGTTACCGGCTGGTTGTCGGCGAACCACGCGACCGGGCCGGGCATCGAGTCGGTGGGGACGAACGCCGAGCTGATGAAGGGCAGGAAGATCAGCGGGTAGCTGAAGGCGCTCGCGCCGTCGACGGTCTTGGCGGAGAGGCCCGCTATCACGGCGACCCAGGTGAGGGCGAGGGTGAACAGGATCAGGATGCCGGCGACGGCGAGCCAGTCGACTACGGATGCGCCGGTGCGGAACCCCATGACCAGCGCGACGCCGGTGACGATCACGAGCGACGCCAGGTTGGCGACGAGTGAGGTCAGGACATGCGCCCAGAGCACGGAGGGTCGTGGGATCGGCATCGACTGGAAGCGTTCGAAGATGCCGCCCTGCATGTCGAGGAACAGGCGGTACGCCGTGTAGGCGATGCCGGAGGCGATGGTGATGAGCAGGATGCCCGGGAGCATGTAGTTGATGTACGACTCGTCGGATCCGGTGTTGATGGCTCCGCCCAGCACGTACACGAAGAGCAGCATCAGCGCGACCGGGGTGACCGCTGTGGTGATGATGGTGTCCGGGCTGCGGAGGATGTGACGCAGGGAGCGGCCGGTGAGGGTTCCGGTGTCGCTGAGGACGTGGGCGGTCATCGGGATTCCTCTCCTGCGGACACGGCTGCCTTGTCGGCGGTGTCACTGGTGTCGCCGACGAGGGCGAGGAAGACGTCCTCGAGGGTCGGCTGCTTCTCGACGTACTCGACCTTGGCGGACGGGAGGAGCTGCTTCAGCTCGGCGAGAGTGCCGTTCTGGATGATCGTGCCCTTGTGCAGGATCGCGATCCGGTCGGCGAGTTGCTCGGCCTCGTCGAGGTACTGCGTGGTCAGCAGGATGGTCGTGCCATCCTTGGCGAGCTGCTTCACCGTCTGCCAGACCTCGATGCGGGCCTGCGGGTCGAGGCCGGTGGTCGGCTCGTCGAGGAATACGACCGGCGGGTTGCCGACAAGGCTCATCGCGATGTCCAGCCGCCGGCGCATGCCGCCCGAGTACGTCGCCGCCCGGCGATTGCCGGCATCGGTGAGCGAGAAACGGGCGAGCATGTCGTCGGCGATCGCACCCGGGTTCTTCAGGTGGCGGAGCTTCGCGACCAGGACCAGATTCTCCCGGCCGGTGAGCACTCCGTCGACTGCGGCGAACTGCCCGGTCAGGCTGATCGACTTGCGTACCTCGCCCGGGGCCGAGGAGACGTCGAAGCCGTGGACGGTCGCGGTGCCGGTGTTCGCCTTCAGCAACGTCGACAGGATCCGCACCAGCGTGGTCTTTCCGGCGCCGTTCGAGCCGAGCAGAGCGAAGATGCTCCCGGCTGCCACGTCGAAGTCGACGCCCCGCAGCACGTGCAGGTCCTTGTAGGACTTCGTGATGGCCCGCACCCTGATCGCGGGTTCGCGCGTCCCGGTGGTCATGCGCTCGTCTCCTCGCCGTCGTCGCCGGCGGCGGCGTCGATCGCCTTCCGGAGGCGCTCGCGTTCCTTGTCTATCCACTGCTTGCCGGAGTACGCCAGCAGAAACGTCTCGGCGAACTCGACCGGGTCGCCGCCCACGATCGCGCGGACCGGCGTTCCATCGGCGACCGCACGCTCCCAGAGGTCGACGAAGTCGCCGAGCATCGTGATGAGCGTGTCGCCGTCGAGGATCCCTCCCTGGTACATGAAGTACCGCTGAAGAGCCTTGGCCGCGCTGCGGTGGGGCTCCGGCAGGGCCTCCATGCGGGCCATGTGGTGCTTGTACTGCTTCTTCTGCTCAAACGACCCGACGAGCATCTCGATCCACTTCGCGGCCACCCTCATGCTCCTTCGTCCTGGTTGTCGTTGTGGTGAAGTTGCTCGATGCGTTCCGCGAGGACGCTCCACGTCCTCCAGAACTCGGCGAGTTGGTCTCGCCCCTTCGCGTTGAGCGAATACACCTTCCGCGGGGGCCCCTTCTCGGAGGGAACCTTCTCCACGTCCACGAACCCGCGTTGCTCGACGCGGACGAGCAGCGCGTAGATGGTGCCTTCCGCGATGTCCGAGAATCCGCGGTCGCGCAGCCACGCGGTGATCTCGTAGCCGTATGCGGATCTGCGGGCCAGAATCGCCAGGACGATGCCTTCGAGAGTCCCCTTCAGCATCTCCGTCATCTGGTTGCCCATGCCATCGCCCCCTCACTACTAAGCAACGCTGACTACCAGTAGACGGTAACACTAGGTACCGGTAGATAGCAACGCTGAATACCGAGGGATCTCAGAACGAATCACTCGGCGCCGGAGCCCACACCCTGCTGGTCCGGTCGGGCTACGACCGCGGGGTGGACGAGGTGATCAACAGCGCCGGAACGATCCGTCGGACGGTCCGGGCGCGTGAACCCTCATCCACGAGCTGTTCCTCGAGCCCGGCGGCCCAGGCCGGCGCACCATGCCGCCTGACTACACGGCGTTGGGGCTGGGCCGGGGAACCGCGCCCACCCCGCTGCGGGCCAGGTCCGCCGCGAACGGCGCTCGGCCCGGCCGCCTCACCCGCCCGCCTGGAGCGTCGGGGTGACCACCGACAACTCCAGGGCGGCGGGCATCGGCGCGACGCCCGGCCCGCCGGCGCGCACCCAGGCGGCGATGTCGTCGAGCACCGAGTCGTGCAGGACCAGGCCGAACCAGACCGGCCGCGCACCGGCACGCCGCGCCGCCGACGCGGGGTGGACGACGACCAGGTTGGACTGCGCGCAGAGGTCGAGGCACGCGCTGACCCGTACCCGGTGGGGCGCCGGCAGCGCGGCGCGCAGTCGCCGCAGTTGCGCGTCGTGGTCGACGGCGGGGTGCTTGCGAGCGCTGCCGCAGCAGCAGTCCCGGCACACGGTGACCAGGCAGCCCGGCGCGGCGGTCATGGCGGACTCCTTCGTTCCCGGTCGCGACGACGGCACGTGCTCGGTCACGACGCGGGCGGGTGGTAGGTGATGGTGGGCCGCCCGGTCGTCGGGTGCGTCGCGACGTCGGCGTGGACGTCGTACACGTCGGCGAGCAGCCGCGGGGTGAGGACCTCGGCGGGCGGGCCGGCGGCGACGACCCGCCCGGCGGCCAGGACGACCACCGTGTCGCAGAACATGGCGGCGAGGTTGAGGTCGTGCAGCGCGGCCAGCGTGGTGACCCCGGACCGGCGGACCAGGTGCAGCAGGTGCAACTGGTGACCGATGTCGAGGTGGTTGGTGGGCTCGTCGAGCAGCAGCAGGAGCGGTTGCTGGGCGAGCGCGCGAGCCAGTTGGACCCGCTGCCGTTCGCCGCCGGAGAGGGTGTGCCAGCGGCGGTCGGCGTACCCGTCGAGGTCCACCCGGGCCAGCGCGTCGGCGGCGGCGGCGCGGTCGGCGGCGCTGTCCGACCACCGCGAGCGGCGGTGCGGGGTGCGGCCGAGCAGCACCACCTCCCCGACGGTGAGGTCCACGTCGGTGTCGGCGTGCTGGGCGAGCAGCGCGGCGCGACGGGCCAGCGCGGAGCGGGGCAGGGTGGCGACGTCGTCGCCGCCGACGGTGACGCGGCCGCTGTCCGGCGCGACGAGCCGGGCGACGATCCGCAGCAGCGTGGTCTTGCCGCAGCCGTTGGGGCCGAGCAGCCCGACGAGGCTGCCCGTCGGCACCGCGCAGGTGACGTCGTCGAGGATCGGCCGGGCCGCGACGGTCCAGGACACTCCGGTGACGGTGAGCATCAGTCGCGTCCCTTCCGGCGGTGCAGCAGCCACACGAAGGCGGGCACCCCGAGCAGCGCGGTCAGCACGCCGACTGGCAGTTCCCGGGGCGCGAACAGGGTCCGCGCGGCGGTGTCCACCCAGACCAGGAAGATCGCGCCGGCGAGGACGACGGCGGGCAGCAGGCGCCGGTGGTCCGGGCCGGTGAGGAACCGGGCGGCGTGCGGCAGGATCAGCCCGACGAAACCCACCGCGCCGCTGACGGCGACCAGCACCGCGGTGAGCAGCGCGGCGCCGACCAGCAGCAGCCAGCGGACCCGGGTGACGGACACGCCGAGGGTCGACGCCGCGTCCTCGCCGAAGGCGAAGGCGTTGAGCGCGCGGGCGTGTGCCGCCACGAGGGTGAGCACGGCGACCAGGACCGGCCCGGCCCAGGCCAGGGCGGTCCAGTCGACGCGGGCCAGGGATCCGGAGAGCCAGAAGGTGATGCTCTGGGTGGCGTGCGGGTCCGCGACCCAGATGATGACGAACGACGTCGCCGCCCCGCACAGCTGCGCGACCGCGACCCCGGCCAGCACCACCCTGGCGGGTGCCAGCGCGGCCCGCCGGCCGGCCACCCCCGCCACGACGGCGAACGCGGCCAGCGCCCCGGCGAAGGCACCACCGGTGAGCGCGGCGACCCCACCGCCGACGCCGAGCACCAGCACCGCGACCGCGCCGAGCGACGCTCCGGAGGAAACCCCGAGCAGGTACGGGTCGGCCAACGGGTTACGGGTGACGGTCTGCATCACCGCCCCGGCGGCCGCCAGCCCGGCCCCGACGACGGCGGCGCCGAGCACCCGGGGCAGGCGCAGCCGCCAGACGACGTGTTCGCGCAGCAGCGGCACGTCGACGTCGGCCAGGCCCAGGCGGTCGGCCACGACCGCCCAGACCGTCGAGACAGGAATGTCGGCCGGCCCGACGGTGACGGCCGTGCCGATCGACACGACCAGGCCCACCAACAGCGTGACCAGCAGCGCGACCGTCCCGGCCGGGCGGGCACGCCGGGAGACGACGGCGCCGGCGGCAGCCGCGGCGGTGCGGCGGGCCACGGCGGTCAGCGGCCCGCGCCGGCGGGGAGCCGCGCCACTCCCGCGGCGAGCGCCTCGATGCCCAGCACCGCCCGCACCCCGGCGGTGGTGGACGAGAACGGGACGACGACGAACCGTTGCCCCGCCACCGCGGGCAGGTCCCGGAGAGTGGCGTGCCGGGCCAGGAACGCCTTCTTCGCGGCGGCCGGGTCCCAGGTGGCGTCGACCAGCACGATCGCGTCGGGGTTGCGGGCGATGACGCTCTCCCAGCTGGTGTCGGCCCAGGCACCGGTGAGGTCGCCGAACGCGTTGCCGACCCCGACCGCCGACATGATCATGTTGGGACCGCCGCAGCAGGCGCCCACGCTCGGCGCGTCGGTGCGGGCGTCCCACCAGAGGAGGGAGACGTCCCGCGCGCCGCCGAGGCTCGCGGCAGCGGCGGCGATCCGGGCCCGATGGTCGGCGACGAGCTTCTCGGCCCGCTCGGGGACCCCGAAGACGGCGGCGATGTCGCGGATCTCGGCGAACACGTCCTCGACCGTCAGTCTCCCCGGCCGGTGCTGCCCCGGACACCCGGCGGGTGAGAGGTAGGTGCCGATGCCGAGCGCCGCCAGCGCCGCACGGTCACCGACACCCTCGTCGCCGAAGGCGCTGTGGAACGACGCGTAGACGAAGTCCGGTGCCGCCTCCAGCAGGGTCTCCTTCCCCGGATACTCCTCGGACAGCACCGGCACCGAGGCGTACGCGGCGGCGTGCTCGGGCAGGATCGCGTCGTCGAGGTACGCCGTGCCGGCCAGGCGGTCGGCCAGCCCGAGCGCCAGCATGATCTCGGTGGCGGGCTGGTTCAGGGTCACCGCTCGCCGGGGTGGTCCGACGACGCCGAGCGGCGTACCGCAGTTGGTCAGGGTGACCGACGCGGCCGACGAGGGGGAGTTCGTGGCGGGGTCGTCCGCGGCGCAGCCGCCGATCAGGACGAGCAGGACGGACAGGGGCGCGGCAACGCGCCGGGACAGGGTGGACCGCAGAGCGCGCACGCGCATCGGGACCGCCTTCCAGCACCTCGTGGACGGGTCATCGCAGTGCCGTGGCCGGTCTCCTGGCTGACGGGAGGTGCGTCCGTGGCCGGCCTTCCCAGGCGTGCAACGCCCAGTGACCTCTGACGACGAGGGCCGCGGACTTCCCGATCACAGTGGCGAGGGCCGCACCGGTCTTCCACCGGCTTCCCGAAACACCACGGCAGCGTCACCCTAGCCCGCGCCCGGCCCGGACGTCACGGGTGACAGATGCCATAGGTGTGGGCCGCGCCAGCACTGTGGACGGTCGCGGCCACGCGGCGCCTGGTGGGTGCCGCCCGGCGCCGACGTGCGGTGGCGCGTCCGTGCGTCGAACTGGCCGGGCGGCGTGCGACGGAATGGCCGGAACGGCGGGCGGCGTTCAGGCTCCCGGCGGGGGCGGGAGGTCGACCACCCGGGTCGCCCAGCGGGCCATCAGGGCCGGGTCGTGCGTGATGAGCAGGACGCCGGCGCCGTGCTCTCGCTGGTAGTCGGTGATGACGGCGGCCAGGTGGGCCTGGGTGGAGGCGTCGAGCATGGCGGTGGCCTCGTCGCAGAGCAGGTAGGCCGGCCGGTGCACGAGCGCCCGGGCCAGGCAGGCCCGTTGCAACTGCCCGTCGCTGACCGCGTGCGGGCGGCGGGCGAGCAGGTCCGGGGTGAGGCCGACGAGATCCGCCAGCTCCACCGCCCGGGCCCGGGCCCGCTCCGCCGGTACGCCGGTGGCACGCAGCGGTTCCGCGACGACGTCGGCGAGGCTGAGTCGCGGGTCGGTGGCGGCGCGGGGGCTCTGGAACAGGATCGCGACCCGGGTGCGGACGGCGGCCGGCAGCCGGTGGCGGACGCCGGCGACCCGGTGGCCGTCGAGGGTGACGTGCCCGGCGTCGGGGGCGTGCAGCAGGGCGAGGACCCGAGCCAGGGTGGACTTGCCGCTGCCCGAGGGCCCGTGCAGCCCGACCGTCTCGCCGGGGGCGACGTGCAGGTCGACGCGGTCGAGGACGCGCTGCCGGCCGTACGCGACGGTGACCTGGTGGGCGGCGAGCCCCGTGCCGGTCGTGGCCGGTCCGGCGCTCCGGCCGCCGGTCGTGGCCGCGGTCATGCCGGCGCTCCGACGGGCAGCGGGTGGTGGCAGGCGACGTGGCCGGCGTCGTCCGACCCCGGGGCGGGCGGTGTGCCGCAGGCGTCGGTGGCCCGGTCGCAGCGTGGGGCGAAGGCGCAGCCGGCGGCCAGGTCGGTGAGCATGGGCGGGTGGCCGGGCACGGGGCGGAACGCCCGCTCGGGCAGGGCGTCGAGCAGGCCCGCGGTGTAGGGGTGCGCGGGCGTATCGAACAGCGCCCCGGTGGGTCGCCGCTCGACGATCCGGCTGGCGTACATCACGGCGACGGTGTCGGCGACCCGGCGGGCGGCGGCCAGGTCGTGGGTGATGAGCAGGACGGCGGCGCCGGCGTCGCAGCGGCGGCGCAGCAGGTCGAGGGTGTGGTCGACCAGGGGCCGGTCGAGACCGGTGGTGGGTTCGTCGGCGAGCAGCAGCGGCGGGTCGGGGGCGAGGGCGAGGGCGGTGGCCAGGCGCTGCGCCATGCCGCCGGACAGCTCGTGGGAGTAGCGGTCGAGGTCGGCGGGGTCGAGGCCGACGTCGGCGGCGAGCCGGTCGGCGACCGCGGGCGCGTCGCGCCGGGCGTGCCCGTGGGCGCGCAGGGTCTCCTCCAGCAGCCGCCGGCCGGTGCGTACGGGAGTCAGCGCGGTGGCGGGGCTCTGCGGCACCAGCCCGACGGCGCGGCCGCGTACGGCGCGGGCGAGGTGGCGCTCGGTGCAGCCGATCAGGTCGACCTGCTCCCCGCCGGGCGGGCGCAGCCGGGCGTGGCCCGTGACGGTGGCGTTGCCGGGGAGCAGGCCGAGCAGGGCGTGGGCGAGCACCGACTTGCCGCAGCCGGACTCCCCCACCACCGCCAGGAGTTCGCCGGGGTGGACGGTCAGGCGCAGGTCGGTGACGGCCTGCACCACGGCGTCGCGGAGGTGGAAGCGGACGGTCAGCCCGTCGACGTCCAGCAGGGCCGGGCGCGGGCCGGACGTGGCGCCGGCGGTCGCGGCGGCGAGGTGCTCGCGGGTGGTGGTCACAGGTTCAGCTCCGCTCGTACGCGCGGGTCGAGGCGGTCGCGCCACCGGCCGGTGAGGGTGGCCAGGGCGAGCGTGACGACGACGAGCAGCAGGCCGGGCACGAGGCTGGCCCACCAGGCGCCGGTGAGCAGGGACCGCTGCCCGTCGCTGATCATGTTGCCGATCGAGGCCAGGTGCGGGGGCAGGCCGAGGCCGAGGAAGGACAGGGCGGTCTCGTGCCAGACGGCGTGCGGCACCATCAGCGTGGTCGCCAGGGCCAGCCGGGGCAGCACGTGCGGGAGCAGGTGCCGCGTGATCACCCGGGCGCGGCCGGCGCCGCCGGAGATCGCGGCGTCGACGAACGGCCGGGTGCGGAGGCTGAGCAGCTCCGACCTGACGATGCGGGCGGTGGAGAGCCAGTGCGTCAGCCCGATCGACAGGATCACCGCGCCCAGGCTCGGGCGCAGCATCGCGACGATGAAGATGCCCAGCAGCAGGTGCGGCAGCGCCGCGATCGTGTCGACCACCCGCATCAGCGCCCGGTCGACCCGGCCGCCGAGGGTGCCGGCCACCGCCCCGACGAGGCCGCCGATCACGGTGGCCACCAGCGCGGCGACCGCGCCGACGAGCAGGGAGACCCGCAGGCCGTAGAGGCTGCGGTGGGCCACGTCGCGGCCCAGGTCGTCGGTGCCGGCGGGGTGCGCGGGCGACGGGGCGAGCCGGGTACGGGCCAGGTCGACCGCGCTCTCGTCGAGCGGCCAGAGGGCGGGGGCGAGCAGGCAGGCGGCGACCGCGCCGACGAGCACGGCGGACGCGACGGCGACACCGGCCCGGCCGGTACGCCGCCTCGGCCGCCGGACGCGGGCGGGCAGGGCGAGGTCAGTCATCGAGGCGTACCCGGGGATCGGCGGCGGCGTAGGCGAGGTCGGTGGCCAGGTTCGCGGCCAGCACCACGACGGTGGTGGCCAGGGTGGTCGCGGCCAGCAGCGGGAAGTCGCTGCCCAACGCGGCCTGCACCGTCACCGCGCCGAGGCCGGGCAGGGAGAACACGGTCTCCACCAGGACGGCGCCCCCGATCAGCTCCGGCAGGTGGGTGCCGACGAGGGTGAGGAACGGCAGCAGCGCGGTACGCAGGGCGTGGCCGAACAGGACGGTCCGGCCGGGCAGGCCCCGGGCCCGGGCGGCGAGGACGTGGTCGTCGCGGAGGCTCTCGGCGACGGCGTCGCGGATGAACAGGACGAACCACGGCGCCTGGGCGACCGCCAGCACCGCCACCGGCAGGACGAGGTGCCGGGCCACGTCGGCCGGGTCGGTGGTGGTGGCGGTGACTTCGGTCAGCCCGCCGGCCGGCAGCCAGCCCAGGGTCAGGGCGAACAGGGCGATCGCGGCCAGCCCCAGCCAGAACACCGGCATCGACTGCACCGCGTACGCGCCGGCGCGCAGCGCCCGGTCGAACCAGCCGCCACGCCGGTACGCGGCCAGGGTGCCCAGCAGCAGGCTCGCCACGAGGACGAGGGCGAGGGCGGCGCCGACGAGCAGCAGGGTCCAGCCGGCGCGGGCGGCCAGCACGGAGGTGACCGGCTCGTGCCGGCTGGTCGACCAGCCCAGGTCGCCGCGGAGCAGGTTGCCCACCCAGCGCAGGTACTGCACCGGCAGCGGGTCGTCGACCCCCCAGTTGGCGCGGATCTGCGCCAGGTTCTCCTCGCTGGTGGTAAAGGCCGCCGCGCCCGCGTACTGGTGGGCGGGGTCGATCGGCGAGGCCGCGCCGAGGGCGAACATGCCGACGCTGGTGGCGGCGAGGATGGGCACGGCCACCAGCAGCCGGCGGCGGACCACCGTCCCGGCCCCCGCCAGCCGTCGGCGGCGGCCGGCGGGCGCGGTCACTGCCTGGTCCAGGTGTGGATGTTCCACCAGAGGCTGTTGGCCACGTCGTGCTCGTGCGGCTCCACCCGCGGGGTCACGCCGGCGACGCCGTCCCGCACGACGTACGTGTGCTGGAGGTAGGTGAGGAACACCCACGGCAGGTCGGCGGCCAACTGCTTCTGGAAGGTGGCGTAGGCGGCCCTGCGGGCGGCCGGGTCGGCCTTGTCACGACCGTCCTGCAACGCCTTGTCCACGACGGCGGAGCGGTAGCTGCCGGGGTTGAAGAAGCCCTGGCCGGCGAAGGCGGAGCCGAAGAGCTTGTAGGAGACGAAGTCCGGGTCGTACGGCGTGCCGTAGCCCATGACCACGGCGTCGCTCTTCATCCGGGGGGTGATCGCGTCCCAGGTCAGCCCCTCCGGGGTGACCTTGATGCCGACCTTCTTCGCGTCGGCGGTCACCGCGAGGGCGAGTTCCTTGCGCAGGCTGTCGGTGGCCGGGTACATCAGCGCGAACGCGGCCGGCCGGCCGTCCTTCGCGCGGATGCCGTCGGGGCCGGGCTTCCAGCCGGCGGCGTCGAGGGCGGCGGTCGCGGCGGCCTGGTCGGCGGTGGGCTTGCCGGCGATCGACGGCTCGGCGAACTCCGACGACGGCGGGACCGGCCCGAACGCCGGCTCGCCGGCGCCGCCGAGCAGGCCGGTGACCATCGCGGCCCGGTCCACCGCGGCGTTGAGCGCCCGCCGCACCGCCGGGTCGCCGGTGACCGGGTTGCCCATCGGCAGCATCACGCCCCGGTAGTCGGCGGTGGGCACCCGCTGCACGCGGTAGCCGGCCAGCCCGTCGAAGCCGGCGGCGAGCTTGGGCGCCAACTCCGCCGCGTCGAACTCCCCCGCCCGCATCCGCTGCGCGCGCACGTTGTCGTCGGCGACGAACGCCACCACCACGCCGGAGTTGGCGGGCCGGCCACCCCAGTACTTCTCGTTGGCCGCGAGCACGAGCCGGTCACCCGGGGTCCACGACGTCACCCGGTACGGGCCGGTGCCCACCGGCCTGCGGTTGAACTCGGCCTTGTTGACGTCCTGGCCGGCCAGGGCCTTCGCCGGCACGATGCCCAGCGTCAGCCGCTGGAGGAACGGCGCGTAGGCGTACCTCAGGGTGAACACCACCGTCGACGGGTCCGGCGCGGTGACCGAGGCGAGCATGTCCAGGTCGGAGCGGAGCGTCGAGTCGACCTTCGGGTCCAGCACCGCCTGGTAGGTGAAGACCACGTCCTGGGCGCTCAGCGGGCTGCCGTCGTGGAAGAGCACCCCGTCGCGCAGCTTCACGGTGACGGTCCTCCCGTCCGCCGACACGGCCGGCAGCTCCCGCGCCAGCGCCGGCACCAACTGGTTGCGCGCGTCGCGTCCGACCAGCCCGTCGAAGATCAGCGAGCCGCCGTCGACCCCGTAGTTGAGCACCGGGTTCAGCGTCTCCGGCTCCCCCGCCGTCGCCACCACGAGGGTGCCGGCGGCCCCCGTGCCCGCCGACGTGGTGGTCGGGGACGTGCAGCCGGCCACGGCCAGGACGGCGCCGACGGCCATCGCCGTCACACGCACGGACAGAGGCGTACCCATCACATGCTCCCGGGTCTGTTCGTCGCACGACCGCCCGGCGCCCGCCGGGCCGGGGGTCGTGAGGTGGGTCGGCCGGGACCGCAGCCGGTGGCGTGCGGCGTGGCCGGCGGCGGACGGGATCGGCTCCGCGTGGCGGGAACGGCTCCCGCCACGCGGTCATGATCTTCCGCCGCTGATGCCAGCATTGCGCAATTGCCAGACATATGCAAGAAGCGACCCGGGGCGGCCGGCGGCGACCCTCCCGCGTTCTTGTGGAGGGCCGCCGCCGGTCGTCCGCCGGGTCGCCGGGCGGGCGTCGCGGGCGGGTCAGCCGATGGGCAGCGCCGTCACCCAGTCCTGCCAGGCCCGCTCGGCCCGGGCCGGATCCTGGTCGGCGAAGACGTGGTGGCCGAGGACCAGCGCGTCGCCACGCTCGGCCCCCGAGTAGAGGAACCGGTAGAGCGCGTCGGAGGTGCGGACACCGACGTACGTCGGGAGGCCGGCGAGGTCGACGACACCCTCGATCGGCGGCAGGCCGTCGACGGCGAGCCGGACCTGCTGGCCCTCGGCGATTGGGCCGGCGATGCCGAGGGCTCCGGTCACCGCCGCCCACACCTTGTCGGGGCCGCCGACGCCGGGACGGAACGCCGAGACCGGGGTGGCGGTCCGGCCGGGGAAGTGCGCGAGGTAGGCGGCCAACGTCCCCAGGTACATGTCCCAGCCGACCTTCATCGCCTCGTACTCGGTCTCCCAGTTGTCCCCGAGGACGCCGCTCTGGACGAGCCGCAGCACAGTGCTGCCCTGGTCACGACCCTCGATGAGGTATTCCATGGCCATGAAGGTGCCGTCCGGCCCCGGCTCGGTGCGGTCCGCGAACCGCTTCCCGGGTTCCCACGCGGTGATCGTCGCCTCCTCGACGTGGCCCGCCATGGTCAGGCGGGTCCGCCCGCCCTCACCGGGCTCGACCTCGCTGCGGCCCATGAACCAGGAGTCGATGCCCGGGCCGGTGGCGATGGCCTCCCAGACCTGCTCGGGGGTGGCGGCCAGCTCGACGTCCTTGTGCAGCTCGAAGCGGTGTCCCATCTCAGCGTCCTTCGGTCGGAGTGTCGGTGTCGGGTGAGGTCGTCGGGGCGGGCTCGGCGCTGGGGTGCAGTGCGAGCACGACGCGGTGCTCGCGGCCGCCGGGGGTGTGCTCGTCGTGGTACTTCGCGACGAGGGCGGTGATGGTGGTGGCGAGTTCGTCGGCGAAGGCGGCGCGGTCGCGGGCGGTGGCGAAGCGGACGGTGGCGTCGACGGCGAAGGTGGCGAGGCGCTTGTTGGCGCGGTCGGCGCCGGTGATGAGGGAGCCGACGTCCTGGACGAGGCGGGCGGCGAGGGCGAGCAGCCACCGCGCGGAAAGCCGGTCGGGGGTGTGGGAGGGGTCGGGTCGCACGGCGGCGAGGGCGAGCGGTGAGATGACGTAGGAGGCGGCGGTGGCGCGCATGACGCGTTCGGTGACGTTGCCCTTGCGGCGTTCTTCGACCAGTTCGATGAGGCCGTGTTGTTCGAGTGCCCGCAGGTGGTAGTTGACCTTCTGTCGGGGCAGGCCGACGCGGGCGGCGAGCATGGTCGCCGAGGCGGGCTCGGCGAGGGCGGCGAGCAGCCGGGCCCGGGTGGGGTCCAGCGACGCCTCGGCGGCCGCCGGGTCCTCGATCACTGCGATGTCGAACATGACACGACTCTCCCACCGACAATTCTCTCTGTCAAGACAGGATTATTTGTCGGCACGGAGGTCGCGTCTCGGGAACTCTCGGCGCAAGGGAAGTCGCGTGCGGGAGCCCGCGGCCGGTCGGGCGGGCAGCCGCGCGTCAGGGACCGGTCGATGGGCAGAGGAGCCGCTCCACCAGGGGCAGCCGCAGGATGTCCAGGCAGAGGCCGGCCGTGGAGGGCTCGGGCTCCGGCGGCGCACTGGTCGGGGCCGGGGCGACCGGCGCGGGCGGGGCGGTGGTG
>NZ_JBPQTP010000052.1:0-42925 GCF_051386395.1 Micromonospora sp. URMC 106 | reverse complement strand
GGGGCGACGCGCGTCACCGACACACCCGCTACCCCGGCCGTCAGCCGGCGCGCGGCTCGGCGGCGGGTGGACGGGGCGGGCGCGCCCGCAGCCGGCGCAGGGCCGGCGGGTGGACGTTGGCCCGGCTGAGGTCCCCGCCGTAGTGGGCGAGCACCCGGTGGTCCATGACCCGGCGCCACACCGGCGGCACCAGCGCGGCGACCACCATCGTGGCGTAACCGGCGGGCAACTGCGGGGATGAGTCGAAGCTGCGCAGCGTCTGGTAGCGGCGCAGCGGGTTGGCGTGGTGGTCGCTGTGCCGCTGGAGCTGGAAGAGGAAGATGTTGGTCACCGTGCGGTCGCTGTTCCAGCTGTGCCGGGGGTCGACCCGCTCGTAGCGGCCGGCGGGGGTGCGCTGCCGGGCCAGCCCGTAGTGCTCCAGGTAGTTGACCGCCTCCAGCAGGGAGAACCCGACCACCGCCTGGAGCGCCAGGAACGGCAGCACGCCCGGGCCGAAGGCCGCCACCAGCGCGGTGTAGAGCGCCAGGGTCATCGCGTACGCGTTCAGGATGTCGTTGCGCCAGGTCCACGGGCTGCGGCCGCGGCGGCGGAACCGTGCCGTCTCCAGCCGCCACGCCGAGCGCAGGCTCCCGGCGACCGTACGCGGCCAGAACGCCCAGAAGCTCTCCCCCAGCCGCGAGCTGGCCGGATCCTCCCGCGTGGCGACGCGCGTGTGGTGGCCCCGGTTGTGCTCGACGTGGAAGTGGCCGTAGGCGGTCGGGGCGAGGGCGACCTTGGACAGCCAGCGCTCCAGCGTCTCCCGCTTGTGGCCGAGTTCGTGGGCGGTGTTGATGGCGATGCCGTTGACCACCCCGATCGTGGCGACCAGGCCGGTCGCGCCGGCGACCGACAGGTCGCCCCGGGCCCAGACCGCGCAGCAGAGCGCCAGGCCGGCGTACTGGGCGGGCAGGTAGAGGTAGGTGAGCCAGCGGTAGTAGCCGTCGGCCGCCAGCCGGGGCACCGCCTCGTCGGGCGGGTTGCGCCGGTCCTCGCCGACCAGCAGGTCGACCACGGGGATCAGCACGAAGACGACGGCGGGGGTGAGCCACCAGGCCCACCCGCCGCCGGTGGCCCGCCAGGTCGCCCAGCCGAGGAAGGGCAGCGCCGGCACCAGCAGCGCCAGCGGCCAGAACGGCTTGCGGGCGTCCCGCCAGGCGCGGGCGTCGGTCGCAACGGCTTCGGCGGCCACGGCCCACCTCCGATCTGTCGCGGTCCCCCGACTGTGACAGCCGCCACCGACTTGTACAAGAGCAGATGTTTGTAAACCGATGCCGGCGCCGGGCCGCCTTGAGTAGGCGCGACCCTTGTTCCCGCCGACCCGGGCTGATATCCACAGATGCGCATGCGCCACCGCGCCGTGCGGGCCGGCGGAGGGTCGGCCACCCGCTCCCACGAGGAGGTCCCGTGGCACAACCGGAGCCGACACCCTGGATGAGCCGGCGTCGACGCCGGCTCGTCCCCGTCCTGGCGGCGACCGCGGTGGCGGCCGCGCTGCTCCCCGCCGGCCCCACCGCCGCCACCCCCGCCGGCGGAGCCGCCGCCGAGCGGCGCTCCGGCGCGTTCGCCGAGGGGCACGAGCACGCCGACGTCGACAACCGCCCCGGCGCCGCCGCCCCCGACGCGCGGCAGCGGGGCCTGGCCCGCAAGGCCGACCCGGACGTCCGCTGGAACCGACTCGGCACCCCGCACGCGCTCGGCCCCGGCCGCGCGCCGCTCGCCACCGGCCTCCCCGGCGACCCGGAGGCGGCCGCCCGCGCCTACCTCGCCGGTAACCAGGACCTGTTCGGCCTGGACGCCGCCGCGGTCGAGGCGATGGACCGGCTGCTGGTCCGCCCGATCGGCGCCGGCGCGGTGGTCACCCTCCGGCAGCGCTTCGGCGCCCTGCCGGCCGGGCACGACGGCCTGGTCACCGTCGCGGTCGCCGCGGGCAAGGTGCTCGCGGTCAACTCCTCGCTCTCCCGGGACACCGCCGCGCCGGCGCCCGCCACCCTCACCGACGAGCAGGCGTACGCCGCGGCGCTCGCCGACGCCGGCCTGGCCGCGGACGCCGTCCGCGACCACAGCGTGCGGTCCGTCGCCGTGCCCACCCCGCTCGACGGGCCCCGGGCCGCGTACGAGGTGACCCTGATCGGCGCCGACGCCGACGAACCGGCCGCGTTCACCACCTACGTCGACGGGATCAGCGGGCAGGTGCTGGTCCGCGAGGACCTGGTCGACTTCGACTCGGACAACCCGAGCTGGGCCGTCTTCCCGGCCACCCCGCCGCGCGACCTCGGCCCCGGGCAGGACCCCCGGGTGCGCTGGTGCGGCGACCCCGCCCCGGACTGTCGGGCCGCCTTCCGCGACCCGGCCACCGGCCAGCCGTGGGACGTCGACGCGGCCACCGGCACGCCGACCGGCACCGCGCGCGGCAACTCCGCCAACACCGTGCTCTCCTGGGGCGGCGGAACGCCGGCCGTCCCGGCCACGCCCAGCCCACAGCGCCGCTACGAGTACCCGTTCACCGACCAGTGGCACCAGGCCCGCTGCAACCCCGAGGTGTTCACCTCGGCGCGGCGCAACGACGGTGACGCCGCGATCGGCAACCTCTTCGCCATGCACAACCGGATGCACGACTGGGCCTGGCACCTCGGCTTCACCGAGGCGACCTGGAACCTCCAGGCGGTGAACCTGACCCCGCAGGGCCGGGGCGGCGACGCCGAGCAGGGCCGCGCCCAGCAGGGCGCGCTCAGCGGCAACCGGAACAACGCCAACCAGGGCACGCCGCGCGACGGGCTGCCGCCGACCACCAACATGTACCTCTGGCAGCCGCAGGCCGGCGGGCCGTACCCGCCCTGCGTCGACGGCGACTACGACATGACGGTGATCGGGCACGAGTACACCCACGCGATCACCAACCGCATGATCGCCGGACCGGACAGCGGCATCGGCGGGCACCAGGGCGGTGCGATGGGCGAGTCGTGGAGCGACCTGCTCGCCGCCGAGTACCTGTTCCAGCACGGGCTGCGCGCCCCCGGCGAGACGCCCTACGTCACCGGCGGATACGTCACCGGCAACCTCGTCAGCGGCATCCGCAACCACGACTTCAGCCGCAGCCCGCTGAACTACTCCGACGTCGGCTACCACAGCAGCGGCCCCGCGGTGCACGCCGACGGCGAGATCTGGAGCGCGACCAACTTCCGGGTCCGGGCGGCGTTGATGAAGCGGTACGGCGTCGGCACTCCGCAGCGCCAGCTCGACTGCGCGCGGGGCAGGGTGGCGGTGGAGCAGTGTCCGGGCAACCGGCGTTGGTCGCAGCTCGTCTTCGACTCGTTCCTGCTCCAGGCGGCCAGCCAGGTCAGCATGCTCGACATGCGGGACAACATGCTCACCGCCGACCTGCTCCGCTTCGGCGGCGCCAACCAGGATCTGATCTGGGCCGAGTTCGCCCGCTCCGGGATGGGCCGGGACGCGGCCAGCAACGGCGCCTCCGACACCGACCCGACGCCGAGCTTCGCCGCTCCCGGCGCCGACAACGCCGTGCTCACCCTCCGTCCCAAGGGCGACAGCGCCGACGCGCCGATCCGGGTGTACGTCGGGGCGTACGAGGCGCGGGCGGTCCCGGTGGCCGACACCGACCCGGCGACCGCGCTGCCGGACCGGATCGAGCTGGTGCCCGGGACGTACCAGCTGCTCGCCGTCGCGCCCGGCTTCGGCCACCAGCGGCTCACCGTGGTCGCCGAGGCCGGCCGGGAGGGGTACGTCGACCTGCGGATGAGCCGCAACCTGGCGTCCACGGCGTCCGGCGCGACCCTCACCGGCGACGGGGTCAACCTGGACCGGATCGCCGACGACACCGAGGCGACCAACTGGGCCTCCCTGGACGGGGTGGCCGGCCGGCAGGTCACCGTGGCGCTGCCCGGGGACGCGCCGCACGTCGTGAAGCGGGTGAACGTCAGCGCGATGCTGCGCCCGGCGGTCGCCGGCGACGCCGACGCCGGCAGCCAGAACTCGCTCAGCGCGCTGCGCTCGTTCGCGGTGTCGGCCTGCAACGCGAAGACCACCGACTGCGCGGACCCGGCGAACTGGCAGCGGATCCACACCAGCGCGACGGACGCGTTCCCCGGCGGCGCGTACCGGGCCTACGTGCGGGACATCAACCTGCGCTCGTTCCCGGTGCCGACCACCCTCGCCACGCACCTGCGGCTGGAGGTGCTGACCAGCCAGTGCACCGGCGGGCCGGACTACGCCGGCGAGCAGGACGACGACCCGGCCACCACCACCGACTGCGCGACCGCCAGCCCGGCGCGTGCCCAGGTGCGCGTCGCCGAGTTCCAGGCGTTCTCGAAGTGACCGCCCGTCGGGGCCGGCCGGCACGTCGCACCGGCCCCGACGCACGACCGCCGGGCCCGGTGCGGCATGTCACCGGGCCCGGCGGCCCCGGATCAGCGGCGGGCCGGCCGCCACCGCCGGGCCGCCGCGGGCCGTTCCCACCACCGGTCCGGCCCGACGTCGTCGCCCTGCGCGCCGGCCGCCCGCGTCAGGTGACGCAGCCGCAGCAGCAGGCCGACCCCGAGCGACAGCAGCAGCCCGCCGAGCAGGAACGCGGCCTGCACCACCCCGAACCCGCCGGAGCGCGCGACCGGCCGCCCAGCCCCGGCGACCGGGGGCGCGGCGTCGGTCACCGGCTCGTCGGCGGGGGGAGCCTCCGCGGGCTCGTCCGTCGCCGGCCCGCCCGCCTCGGTCGGGGTGGGCTCGGGCGGCGGGGTCGCGGTGGCGTCGGCGCCCGACCCGACCACGGACCGGGTGGCCGTCTGCCGGGACAGCAGCCGCAGGTTCCGGTCGTACGCCTCGGCCTCGAGGGTGACCCGTCCCCGCGTGACGTCCTCGGCGAAGGCGACCCGGTAGCGGGCGGTGACCGTGCGGCCGGGGCAGAGCGTGCCCGGATCGAGCCGCCGGTCGGTCAGCCGGGCCACGTCCCCGTCGGTCCGGACCTCCAGCGGGAACGAGCCGGTCTCCTCGACCCGGTCCATCCGCACCTGGTCGAGCCGGATTCCCCGCACCCGCAGCACCATCGACCAGCGGACCTTGACGCAGCCGCCGTCGTCGCGGGAGACCACGGCGGAGACGGTCTCCACCCGGCCGCCGGCGGTGAACTCGTCCGGCAGGCCGCTCAGCTCGGTGGTGAAGGCCGCCGACGCGGGCAGGGGCGCCGCGAGGACCACCCCGGTCAGGCAGGCCGCCACCACCGGGGCCCGCAGCGCGTACCGCCACACCGTCGCCACCTGCTCCGCCCTCCCTCGCCTCGCCTCCACCCCGCAACGCTGCCAGCGCCGCGGCCCGGCCGGTAGACGGGCGTGTTCGCACCGGTCGCCAAGCGCGGGGGCCTGTTTCACGGTGCGTGGTGAACCGGTCACCGCCGCCCCGCGACACGCCGGGGCCGGACGGCGGGAGAGAATCGGCGGCGTGTCCGACCTCTCCGCCGCCTTCGTCCGGCTGCACGCCCGCCTCGCCCCGGTCGCCTTCGTCCCCGAGGTGCGGCTGCACCAGGCGGACGACGCCATCGGGCTGTGGGAGCTGACCGAGGGCGAGTTCCGCAGCGCGCAGCCCCCGCCGTTCTGGGCCTTCGCGTGGGCCGGCGGGCAGGCGCTGGCCCGGTACGTCACCGACCATCCCAAGCTGGTCGCCGGCCGCCGGGTCCTCGACCTCGCCGCCGGCTCCGGCCTGGTCGCCATCGCCGCCGCGCGGGCCGGCGCCGCCGCCGTCCGCGCCGTGGAGATCGACGAGCTGGCCGTCGCGGCCGTGGGGGTCAACGCCGAGGCCAACGGGGTACGCGTCGACGCGGAACTCGGCGACATCCTCGACGGCGACGCCGCAGGGGCCGAGGTGGTGTTCGCCGGGGACGTGTTCTACAGCGAGGCGATGGCCAACCGGGTGCTGCGCTTCCTGCTGCGGGCCGCCCGCGCCGGGGCCCAGGTGCTGGTCGGCGATCCCGGCCGGGCGTTCCTGCCCCGCGACCGCTTCGACGAGCTGGCCGGCTACGACGTGCCGGTGCCCGAGACGCTGGAGAGCGTACGGGTGAAGCGCACCACGGTGTGGCTGTTGCGGGCGGGGCTGCCGGGCAGCGCCCGCTAGCGTGTCGGCGTGCTGTTCCGGAGCTGGGCGCAGACCGCCGACGCGCACTGGCCGGACGTGGCCCGGGTGCCCGACCACGTGGGTGTCGAACACCTGGTGGTGACCCGGCACGCGCTGGTCCGCGAGGTGCTCACCGACCCGGCGACCTACCGGCCGGACAACGCCCTGGACGCGGTGACCCCGATCCCGGTGGCCGCGCTGCGGGTGCTGGCCGCGCACCGGTTCCGGCTGCCGCCGACCCTGGCGAACAACGGCGGCGCCAGCCATCCGGGGATCCGGGCGATCGTCGCCGAGGCCCTGCACCCGACCCGGGTCGCCGCGCAGCGGCCCTGGCTGACCGCGCTGGTCCGGGAGCGCCTCACCGCGATCGGCGCCGCCCTGGACGCGGGCGCGCCGGTGGACCTCTACGCCGAACTCGCCGCCGACCTGCCGCTGCTGGTGCTGGCCCGGCTGGTCGAGCTGCCCGACGCGCCGGTCGGGGCGGTGAAGGAGTTCGCCCGCGCGGCGCTGGAGCTGTTCTGGGCGCCGCTGGACGCCGACCGCCAGGCGGCGCTGGCGGCCGAGGTGGGTCGGTTCCACCGGGTGCTGCGGGACTTCGCCGCGACCGGGGGCGGGCTGGCGGGGTCGCTGCGGGCCGCCGGGCACCCGCCCGACGTGGTGGTCGGCGCGCTGTTCTTCCTGCTGGTCGCCGGGCAGGAGACCACCTCGCAGTTCCTCACCCTCCTGCTGCGCCGGCTGGCCGGCGAGCCGGCGGTGCTCGCCGGGCTGCGGGCCGGCACCGTCGCGGTCGCCGACGTGGTCGAGGAGGGGCTGCGGCTGGAGCCGCCGATCGTCACCTGGCGGCGGGTGGCCGCCGTGGACACCACGCTGGGCGGGACGCCGGTGCCCGCGGGCACCAGCATCGTGCTGTGGCTGGCCCGCGCCGGCCGGGACCCGGCCGCGGTGGACGCGCCCGACGAGTTCCGGCCCGGCCAGCGCGGATCCCGACGGCACCTGGCCTTCGGGGCGGGCGCGCACCGCTGCGTCGGCGACCAGCTCGCCCGGATGGAGGCGGCGGTGGTGGTCGGCGAGACCGCGCCGCTGCTGGAGGGGGTCACGGTGGTCCGCGAGCCGTGGTGCCCGGACAACCTCACGTTCCGGATGCCCGACGCCTTCGTCGTCCGCCGCGGCTGAGTGCCGCCCGCCGCCGGACCGCCCGGGAGAACGGGATGCGGGGCGGGCCGCCCCGCACGGGAGGAGCCCCGCCCGCACCCGGTGGCACACCACGACCCGACGAGGGTCAGGTGCTCAGCTGATCTCCTCGGCCCAGGCGCGCCAGTCGTCGAGCACCCCGTAGAGCGCCGGGGTGAGCCAGCCGGGCGCGGAGCGCCGGAACACCCCCGGGTCCATCGCGCCGGCCCCCGCCGGCAGGGCGCCCAGCAGGTTCGGCACCAGCTCGGTGAGGTTGGCCCAGTGCACCAGCTCCGGGTCGGCCGGCCAGGCGCCGATCACCACGCCGGCCGGCACCGCCCGGCGTTCCAGGGCCTCCAGGGTGAGCGCGGTGTGGTTGAGGGTGCCCAGCCCGGCCCGGGCCACCACCACGGCCGGGGACCCCAGCGAGACCGCCAGGTCGGCCACCGTCCAGGGCTCCCCCGACGGCCGCAGCCCCATCGGTACGAGCAGCCCGCCGGCGCCCTCCACCAGCACCAGGTCGTGCTTCTCGGCCTCCTCGCGGACCGCGTCGACGGCGGTGTAGAGCTCCAGCGGCTCCAGCTCGGCGACCCGGGCCGCCGCCAGCGGGGCGAGCGGATCGGGGAAGCTGGCCAGGGTGCGGCCGGTCAGCGGGGCGGCCAGCCGGGTGACGGACTCGACGTCGCCGGGCTCACCGGTGGCCGTACCGGTCTGGCCGGGTTTGACCACGGCGACGCGCAGGCCGGCGGCCTGCGCGGCGGCCGCGATCGCCGCGGTCACCACGGTCTTGCCGACCTCGGTGTCGGTGCCGGTCACCAGCACCGGCCCCCGCCACGGCGACACCTCTGTTCGCGACTGCGGGGCTCGCAGAACCGGCTCACTCCTCGCGCTCACGGCGCACACTCCACGATGACCTCCAGGGCCCGCTCGAAGTCCCGCCGGGGCACTCCCGCGCCGATCGTCAACCGCAGCCGGGACCGGCTGTCCGGGGTGGACGGCGGGCGGAAGCAGCCGACGGCCACCCCTCGGTCGCGGCAGTCGTCCGCCCACGCCGTCGCCGCCTCCGGCCCCGGCGCGGTGACCGAGACGACCGCGCCGTCGGGGTCGGAGACGGTCAGCCCGGCGGCGGTCAGCCGGCGCACCGCGAGGGCGGCCCGCTCGGCCAGCTCGGCGCGCAGGTCGTCGCCGGCGCGGGCCAGCCCGACCGCGGCGTGCACGCCGGCGGCGACGGCCGGGGGCAGCGCGGTGTCGAAGATGAACGTCCGCCCGGTCTCCACCACGTGCCGGACGAACCCGGCCGGCCCGGCGACCACCCCGCCCGCGCCGCCGAGGGCCTTGGAGAGGGTTGCGGTGACCACCACGTCGGGCTGGCCGGCGAGACCGGCGGCGGCGACGCCCCCGGCGCCCGCCGGGCCGGTCACCCCGAGCGCGTGCGCGTCGTCGACGAGCAGCAGCGCGCCGTGCTCCCGGGCGACGGCGTGCAGGCGGGCCAGCGGGGCGAGGTCGCCGTCGACGGAGAAGACCGACTCGGTGACGACCACGGCCGGCCGGCCGGGCGCGGCGGCGAGCGCCGCGGCCACCGCCGCCACGTCGGCGTGCGGGGTCACCACGGTCTCCGCGCCGGAGATCCGGCAGCCGTCGATCAGCGACGCGTGGTTGTGGGCGTCGGAGACGAGCAGCGTACGCGGCCGCACGAGCGCCCGGACCGCCCCGAGGTTGGCCAGGTAGCCGGAGGAGAAGACCAGCGCCCGGTCGGCGCCGAGCCAGTCGGCGAGGGCGTCCTCGAGCGCGTGGTGGGCGTCGGTGGAGCCGCGCACCAGCCGCGACCCGGTGGCCCCCAGCCCGTACGCGGACAGCGCCCGCGCCGCCGCGGCGGTGACCTCGGGGTGGCCGGACAGGCCGAGGTAGTCGTTGCCGGCCAGGTCGACCACGGCGTCGCCGGCGCCGCGGGGCGACAGCCGGCGGGTCAGTCCCGCCTTCGCGCGCAGCTCGGCGCGGCGGTCGAGCGCCGCCAGCCAGTCCGCCACCGTCACCCCCACGCCGCCTGCGCCGACCGTCGTCGACCGCTTCCGCCGGGCGAAATTACCACCCGCCCGTTCCGGCCCGGCGTGTCCACCCCGGCGCCGCGAGCCCCGACACGCGGGCCGTTCTCCCCGGCCGGGGGGCCTTGTAGGGTACGAGCCATGCCAGAGATCCTCGACCAGGCCCGAACCCAGGTGCTGGAGAACGGCGTCGGTCTCGACGAGGCCGGCGTCCTCGCCGTGCTGAACCTGCCCGACGAGCACCTGCCCGCCGCCCTCCAGCTCGCCCACGATGTGCGGATGCGCTGGTGCGGCCCCGAGGTGGAGGTCGAGGGGATCGTCTCGCTGAAGACGGGCGGCTGCCCCGAGGACTGCCACTTCTGCTCGCAGTCCGGCCTGTTCACCTCGCCGGTGCGCTCGGTCTGGCTGGACATCCCCTCCCTGGTCGAGGCGGCGAAGCAGACCGCCGCGACCGGCGCGACCGAGTTCTGCATCGTCGCCGCGGTGCGCGGCCCGGACGCCCGGCTGATGAAGCAGATGCGCGAGGGCGTCGCCGCCATCAAGGCCGAGGTCGACATCCAGGTGGCGGCCTCGCTGGGCATGCTCAGCCAGGAGCAGGTCGACGAACTGGTCGACATGGGCGTGCACCGCTACAACCACAACCTGGAGACCTGCCGCTCCTACTTCCCGAACGTGGTCACCACGCACTCCTGGGAGGAGCGCTGGGAGACCCTGCGGATGGTCCGCGAGTCGGGCATGGAGGTCTGCTGCGGCGGCATCCTCGGCCTCGGCGAGACGGTGGAGCAGCGGGCCGAGTTCGCCGCGCAGCTCGCCGAGCTGGACCCGCACGAGGTCCCACTCAACTTCCTCAACCCCCGCCCCGGCACCCCGTTGGGCGACCGGCCGGTGGTGGAGGGCAAGGACGCGCTGCGCGCCATCGCCGCCTTCCGGCTCGCGATGCCGCGCACCATCCTGCGGTACGCGGGCGGCCGGGAGATCACCCTCGGCGACCTGGGCACGCGCGACGGCCTGCTGGGCGGCATCAACGCGGTGATCGTCGGCAACTACCTGACCACCCTCGGGCGGCCGGCGACCGACGACCTGAAGCTGCTCGACGACCTGAAGATGCCGGTCAAGGCGCTCTCCGCGACGCTGTGAGCGCTCCGGTGACGACGGGTGACGCGGCGACGGTGGCCGGCAGCGCGACGCCGGCCGCCTGGTGCGACCGCTGCGGCGAGGACACGGCCGTCGGCTCGCACGACGGCTGCGCGGCGGCGCGGGTGCTGGAGCCGCCGCGCTTCTGCACGCGCTGCCGCCGCCGGATGAAGGTGCAGGTGCTGCCGGTCGGCTGGGCGGCGGTCTGCGTCGAGCACGGCGAGATCCGGGGCTGAGGGAGATGCTGCGCGGCCGGGCGGTGACCCTGCGACCGGCGACGGCCGGGGACGTGCCGGCGCTCGCCGCGATCCGGGCCACCCCGCAGGTCCGGCGCTGGTGGCGCGGTGGCGACGACCTCGCCGCCGCCGTGCGGGCGGACCTCGCCGACGACGACGTGTCGGTGTACGCGGTCGAGCACGACGGCCGGGTCGTCGGCGCGATCCAGTGGTACGCCGAGGACGACCCGGACTACCGGCACGCCAGCCTGGACGTCTTCCTCGACCCGGCGGTGCACGGCCGGGGGCTCGGGCCGGACGCGATCCGCACCCTGGTCCGGCACCTGGTCGAGGCGCACGGGCACCACCGGTTCACCATCGACCCGTCGGCGGCGAACAGCCCGGCCATCCGCAGCTACGCCAAGGTCGGCTTCCGCCCGGTGGGGGTGCTGCGCCGCTACGAGCGCGGCGAGGACGGGCGGTGGCACGACGGGCTGCTGATGGACCTGCTCGCGGACGAACTCACCGACTGACGCGAACGGGGACGATCCCGGCCCGTCGTCGCGCTCGGCTTCACCCGGTTCGCGTACGCCCTGCTGCTGGGCGGCGGGTCAGGCGTCCCAGACCAGGTCGCGGGATCCGGAGCGGCGGGCGCCGGCGGCGGGGCGGTGCGGGGCGAGCCGGCCGTCGGGCATCAGGTGGTGCACCGGCACGTCGCGGGCCAGCACGGCGACGTCGGCGATCAGCCGCCGGTGGCAGCGCCACCAGACGCTCTCGCTGCACATCACCGCCGTGCTCCGGGCCGCCGCGTCGGCCAGCACCTCGTCCAGCGCCGCCCGGAAGTCGGCGGTGCGGGTGTACGCCGCGTACGCCCGGAACGCCGGCACGGTCCACCAGCTGTCCGGTTCGGGCTGGCCGGCGGGGACGTGCCGCCGCCCGCCGAGGCGCTGCTCCCACCGGTAGTCGATCCCCGCCGCCGGCAGCCAGCGCTCCAGTTCCTCGCGGCGGACGTCCGGGTTGGTCCGGCTGGCCGGGAACCGCCGCACGTCCACGACCAGGCTCACCCCGGCCCCGCCGAGCAGCTCCCCCAGCCGCGCCCGGTCGGCCGCCCCGTGCCCCACCGTCACCAACGCACGCTCCACGGGGGAAGCATGCCCCCGTTTCCGGACGCCTACCCTCCGCGCCGCACGGCGAGATCCGCGCCACTTTCCCGAAGGTGCCGCCGCCGGGTCTGCCGACGCGGCACCTTCGGTGACGTCGCGCGGATCTCGGGGCGCGGGTGGTGGGCGGTCAGGCGGGGGTGCAGGCCACGCCGTTGAGCGTGAACGCGGTCGGCCTCGGGTTCGAGCCGGTGTGGGTGCCGTTGAAGCCGATGCTGGTCGACGCCCCCGGCGCGAGCACCCCGTTGTAGGAGAGGTTCGCGGCGGTCACCGCCGTGCCGGTCTGGCGGTACGTCGCCGACCAGCCCTGCCCGACCTGCTGCCCGGGGGTGGGGAAGTCGAAGGCGAGGGTCCAGCCGGTGACGGTGGCCGTGCCGGTGTTGGTGATGGTGATCGCCGCCGTGAAGCCGGTGCTCCAGTCGCTGGTGGTCCACGCGACGGCGCAGCCACCGGCGGCCGGCGGGTCGGCGGTGGTGACCGAGACCGGCGCGGAGGCGGCGGAGGTGTTGCCCGCCGCGTCGACGGCCACGACGTGGAACTGGTACGCGGTGGCCGCGGTCAGCCCGGTCACCGCGAGCGTGGTGCCGGTGGGCGACCCGACCAGCGCGTCGGTGGCGCCGGCCTCGCGGTAGACCCGGTAGCCGGTGACGCCGACGTTGTCGGTCGACGCGGCCCAGTTCAGGGTGAGCCCGGTGGCGGTGACCGCCGAGGCGGTCGGCGTGCCGGGGCGGGACGGCGCGACGGTGTCGGGGCCCGGCGCGGCGGGGGTGCTCACCTCGGCCACGGGCGACGCGGCCGACCGGTTGCCGGCGCCGTCGCGGGCCCGGACCGTGAACCGGTACGTCCGCTCCGGCAGGAGCCCGGTCACGGCCAGGGAGTTGGTGCCGGCCGTGTGCAGGACGAGCGCGTCGCTGCCGACCTGGGCCTGGGTGACCTCGTAGCCGGCCAGCCCGCTGCCGCCGGCGTCGGTGGAGGCGGGCCAGGTCAGGGTCAGCCCGGTCGCGGTGACGGCCGAGGCGACGGGGGTGCCCGGAGTGGTCGGCGCGGTGGTGTCGGGAGTGGCCGGGCCGGGCTCCTCGCCCCAGACCCGGGCGCCGCCCGAGTACAGGGTGACCTTCCGGTTCGGCCCGGCCGCCGCCTGGTACGACGGGTCGTTCGTCGGGTCCCAGGTGCCGCCCTCCGGCACGCCGATCTTGAACTGCACCTCCATCCGGTGCTGCGACTGGCCGGCGGGCGCGATGCGGTGCCCGGTGCAGTCCACCTCGACGTACCAGACGTCGCCGGCGTGCTGGCGGGCCGTGGACGGCGACGGGCAGCCCTGGGTGTAGCCGGGGGTGACCGTGACCGGGCCGGCGCCGTCGGGCCGGAAGTAGTAGCGGAACCTCCCGTCGGTCAGGGCGCGGGCGGGGAACGCGGACTTGTTGTAGACGATCGCCTTGAGGCCGGTGGCCCGCGGCTCGGCCTGCATCACCGTGGTCTCCACGGTCAGCTCGTCGATGTCCGGCGACTCGGCCCGGGGGAAGCCGGCGAGCGGGGTGCCGCCGTACTCGCGGGTGAGCCGGGCCAGCGCGGAGGTGAAGCCGGCGTTGTAGTCGGTGGCGACCTCGTTCATGACGTAGTCCGAGCGGCTGTCCGTGTAGGCGTCGTTGGCCGCCGACGGGCCGCCGACCAGCGCGCCGTACAGCACGTGCCGGGTCTCGGTGGGCACCTGCTGGCTGTCCCACCAGGAGCCGTGGGCGGTGCGGTGGTGCGGGTTGCGCGGGGGGTTGGCGCCGAATCCGATGACGTAGCTGGAGTTGCGCGGGTTGTCGCCGAGCGCGTAGTTGATCTGCCGGACGGCGAAGTCGTGGTACCGGGCCTTGCGGGCGGCGTCGGTGGTCCTGTCGCTGTAGACCAGGGCGGCGAAGGCGGTGTTCGCGGCGTAGCGCAGCGCGCCCCACGAGTCGAGCACCGCCATCCCCCCGGGCGAGTACGGCACCCGCTGTCCGTCGACGCCGACGGTCCAGTAGTCGAGCCAGCGGTTGGCGTCGTCGACGTACTTCTGCTTGCCGGTGAGGTTGGCCAACAGCACGTACGCCCCGAACTGCTTGTTGTCCCAGGCGATCGTCCACCTGTAGGAGCGGGTGCTGCTCTGGTTCTCGGTGCCGAGCCTGTCGTACTCGGCCTCGGCCTTGGCGAGGTAGGCGGGGTCGCCGGTGGCCCGGTGCAGCCAGATCGCGCCCCAGACCAGTTCGTCCTGCCAGCCGCTCCACGAGCGGTAGAAGCTGGTCGCGTCGGTGATGCACTCGTGGTAGCTCTTCCGCACGGTGTCGGCGAACGTGTAGAGCTGCCTGGCGTGGCCGAGCAGCTTGTCCGCGTAGGCGGCGTCGGTGGGCCGGAAGACCATCGATGAGGCGGCCATCGCCGCCGCCGTCTCCCCGGCCAGGTCCGCGCCGCCGCAGCTCGCGTCGATCTTGTACGCGGGCCGCGCCATCGGCAGCACCTCGGCCGGCCCCCACCACCGGTGGTCGTCGTCGCCCCTGCCGACCTGTCCGTAGAGGACGTTGGGCGCCGGGTGCGCCTTGACGAACCAGTCGTTGACGAAGCGCAGGTTGTTCAGCAGGTGCGGAAGCTGGCCGGAGGCGACGTAGCCGTCGCGGTACTCGACGGCGCCCCAGGCGAGCATGGTGGCGCTGAACGCCATCGGGAAGCCGAACTTGACGTGGTCGCCGGCGTCGTACCACCCGCCGGTGAGGTCCACCCCGACGTCCGCCCCGTCGGTGAGCGCGGAGTCGCCGCGCCAGGAGACCCGGTTCCAGTCCGGCAGCCGACCGGACTGCTGCGCCTCGTAGAAGAAGAGTGACTTCTGCAGCGCCTCGGCGTAGTTGAAGGCGGGTGCCGCGGCTGCGGGCGCGGCGCCGGCGGGTGCGGTGACCGCGAGGGCGAGCCCGGTCGCGAGGGCCGCGGCGGCGGCCAGCAGACGCCGCGGCCAGGGCTGGTCGCCGGGCGGGCGCGGTCGTGTCGGGTGGCGCATGACGGTGCTCCTGTCGGTGGCGTCGCCGGCGGCACCGGGAAGGGACGCGCCACGGCGTCGGGGCGGCCGCAGGGGGTTCCGGGCTGCCGGCGGGGGTGGTGGGGGGTGACCCGAGGAGCCGGGAGCGCTCCCATGGATAAGCGACAATGTAATGCCGGCGTGGCCCGTTTGTGAAGACCGGCCAGGATGGACCGACCGGGCACGGGCCCGCCGGCGCGCAGCGCCGCAGGGGCCGATCGCGTTACATCAACACGCCTGCGGAGAGTGATGAATTTCGGCTCGGGGCCGGCTGGCGCGCCGCTTCCTAGCAGCTCAAGCCGATCGCCCGATGTCCATGGCCGTCACGCACCGTGCGATCATGTGCTGTCCCCTCGATCAATTCCGGAGGAATCCTCATGGCACATCGTCGGCGCGTGGCGCGCACGGCCGTTTCCGCAGTCGCCGCCACGGCCTGTCTCGCGCTCGCCACCCCGGCCTGGGCATCGAGCACCATCCAGATCAACCCGGACCACAAGGAAGAGACCGCCGGCGGCTTCTCCGAGCAGGACTGCAACGACCCGCGATTCGCGGACCGCCCGGCGGACCACGACGGCTGGCACTTCATCCTGCCCGGCGGCAAGGGCTCGGGCGGCTTCGAGACCCTCACGCTGACCTTCGACACCGGCAGCAGCGAGGTCACCGTCACGGTTCCGAACGCCGGTGACGCCTACCCCGACGCCCTCTACCCGGCGGGCAAGGACGAGGACCGGCTGATCCACGCCTACCTCTTCACGCCGGCCGGCTGGACCCTGCTGGACGGCAGCGCCGCCATCAGTGGCAGCGCGGACAAGTTCAACCTGAGCCACACCTGCGGCGGCACCGCCCCGACGCAGTCTCCGTCCCCGTCGGCGACGGCCACCCCGTCGAGCACCCCGTCGGCCACCCCGTCGACCTCGACGTCGCCCTCGACGTCGGTGTCGCCGTCGGAGTCCACCTCCCCGAGCGGGTCCGTCTCGCCGTCGGAGTCGGGCACCCCGTCGGTCACGCCGTCGGAGAGCACCGGCGGCGGCAGCGGTGGCGGCGACGAGGACGAGGGCGGCCTGCCGCTGACCGGCGTGGCGACGACCAGCATCGCGCTGGGCGGCCTCGTCCTGATCGGCGGCGGCGCGCTGCTGATGCTGCGCCGGCGGCGCGACAACATCACCTTCACCAGCTGACAGCACTCAGCGCCCGACCGGCCGCCGGACACCTCGTCCGGCGGCCGGTCGCCTTCTCCGCTCGGCCGGCCGCCGGCCGATGCCGCCCGGACATTCATCACATCATCCAAGTTCATGGATTACTTGCTCGCGTAATGCCAGGTCAGGGCCACTGTCGACGGGCATGAGGACGCGTCGAGGACGGCCGGGCGCGGGCGGGGCGTTCCGGCATACGAACGTACTGTTGCCGCGCCGCTTTCCGGCGCGCGACAGTACGCGACACCAGCGGTGCCATCGACGCCGCCGCTCCCCCGGTCCGACCCTGAGGAGATCGCGATGGCTCTACGACTCGCCGACGGCACCGCCTGGTCCGACACCCTCGCCCGTGCGGTGGCCGCCGCGCCGGAGGCGTTCGGCGCCCCGGTCGACGGCGTCACCACGCTGCACAACCTCGTGCGCGGCGACTGGCACGCGGTGGGCACGCCCAGCCCCGTCCGCACGCCGGTCGACAACACCGTGCTGGTCAACCTCCCCCGCCTCGACGCGGAGACCGCCCGCGCCGCGGTCGCGCACGCCGCCGCCGCACACCGCGCCTGGGCCGACACCCCGCTCGCCGAGCGCAAGGCCCGGGTCACCGACGCCCTGGACGCGCTCACCGCAAACCGCGACCTGCTCGCCCTGCTGCTGGTCTGGGAGATCGGCAAGCCGTGGCGGCTGGCGTGCGCGGACGTGGACCGGGCGCTGGACGGCGTCCGCTGGTACGTCGGCGAGATCGACCGGATGCTCGCCGACGGGCGTGAGCCGCTGCCCGGGCCGGTCAGCAACATCGCGTCGTGGAACTACCCGATGAGCGTGCTCGTGCACGCCGAGCTGGTGCAGCTCCTCGCCGGCAACGCGGTCATCGCCAAGACCCCGTCCCAGGGCGGGGCGGTCTGCCTCACCGTCGCGCACGCGCTGATGCGCCGGGCCGGGCTGCCCGCCACCCTGGTCTCCGGCGGCGGCGAGGAACTGTCCGAGGTCCTGGTACGGGCACCGGAGATCGGCGCGGTGGCGTTCGTCGGCGGGCGCTCCAACGGCGGCAAGGTGGCCGCCGCGCTGCTCGACTCCGACAAGCGACACTTCATCGAGCAGGAGGGCCTCAACGCCTGGGGCATCTGGAACTTCTCCCAGTGGGACCTGCTCGCCGGGCACCTCAAGAAGGGCTTCGAGTACGGCAAGCAGCGCTGCACCGCGTACCCGCGCTTCGTGGTCCAGCGGGACCTGGTCGACGAGTTCCTCGACATGTACCTGCCGGTGGTGCGCTCGGTCCGGTTCGGACACCCGCTCGCCGTCGGCGACGACTGGACCGCCGGGGACCCGCTGCCCGAGCTGGACTTCGGCCCGCTGATCAGCGCCGCCAAGGCCGACGAGCTGCGCCGCAAGGTCGAAGAGGCGGTACGCGGCGGCGCGGTGCCCCTGCACCGGGGCAAGCTCGACGGGGCGCCGTTCCTCGACGGGCAGGACACCTCGGCGTACGTGGCGCCGTCGGTGCTGCTGGCCCCGCCCGGCCGGTCCCGACTGATGCACGCCGAGCCGTTCGGCCCGGTCGACACCATCGTCGTGGTGGACACCACCGACGAGCTGCTGGCCGCGATGAACGCCTCCAACGGCGCGCTGGTCGCCTCGCTGGCCTGCGACGACGAGGAGCTGGCCGGGAAGCTCGCGGTGGACCTCCAGGCGTTCAAGGTGGGCATCAACAAGCCGCGCTCCCGGGGCGACCGGGACGAGCCGTTCGGCGGCCGGGGCGCCTCCTGGAAGGGCGCGTTCGTCGGCGGCGACCTGCTGGTGCAGGCGGTCACCCAGGGCGGCGACGGCCGGCTCTACGGCAACTTCCCCGACTACAGCAGCTACCCGGCCACCTGAGCGGCGAGGAAGGGCGGCGAACGCCGGCGGACCGTCAGGAAGGGGCCCTGCGCAACAGGGCGCCCTTCCCCGCACCGCGGGTGTCGGCGGCGAGCGGGACGGTGAGGGTGAGCAGGGCGCCGTCCCGTTCGGCCGGGGCCGGGCGGCCGAGCCGCCGCAGGGTGCGCAGCATCGGGGCGTTCTCCGCCTGCACGTGCAGCACCAGGGCCGCGTACCCGGCCTGCTCGGCGTGCCGCACCAGCCGGCGCAGCAGGGCGGAGCCGAGCCCCCGCCGCTGCCAGTCGTCGCGGACCAGGAGCGCCACCTCCGCCTCGTCCCCCTCGGCGAGCAGGTTCGCCATCGCCACCACCGACTCCGTCGGCGCGCTGTCCCCGCCAGCCGTGGCGAGCAGGGTGAGGCCCCGGGCCGGCTCCAACAGCCGGCGCAGCCGGGTCGGCGACGGCACGGCCGCCCCGCCCAGGTAGCGGCGGTGCCGGCTGCGCGCCGAGCAGCCCTCGTGCAGCTCGACCACGCCGGGCAGGTCGTCGGCGGTCGCCGGCCGTACGGCCGCCTCGGCGCCGTCGGGCAGGACCAGGGTGACCTGCTCGGCAGCCCGGCGCGCGACGGTGGCCGACAGCTCCAGCAGGGCCTGCGCCCGGGCGAACTCGGCCGGGGTGAAGCCGGGCGCGGCCCGGCGCAGGGTGAACGCGCCTCCGCCCGGGTCGGCGAGCAGCATCGTGGTGTCGGTGATCCCGCCGCCGGCGCCGGCCGGCGCGGGCCGCCAGGTGACCGCGTCGGCGCCGAGCAGGGCGCGCAGCGCCTCCCCGGCGGCGTCCGGGTCCCGCACCAGCCGGTTGGCCAGGCCAAGCACCCGGGTGGGCTGGTCGGCCAGCCCGCGCGCCTCGCTGCGCGCGACCCAGCAGTCCCGCCCCCGCCCCCGCTCCACGGCGGCGGCGAGGTCCGCCTCGTCGAGCGTGTCGGGCGCGTCGACCAGGAAGTCGTCGACCGCCCCCCGCTCGGTGGTGTGCACCTGCACGGCGAGGATGTTGACCCCGCGCAACGCCAGGCTGGCCGTGAGCACCGACAGGTAGCCCGGTCGGTCGTCCACGGTCGCCCGGATCCGCCACAGCGTCATGGTTGCCTCCCTTCCCCCTACGACCCTCGCCGGTGGCTGTTGCGGGCCGGTTGCCCCGGGGTGACGGCTCCGGTCCGGCCGGCGCGACCTGCGCCACACCGCCCCGCCGCGCGGCCGGTGTCACGGGTTCACCACGACCGGCGGGGCCCCGACCAGGTCGAGCCGGTCGCCGAGGATCACCGCGCTGGCCCGGACGAGCTGCGCCAGCCGGTCCACCTCGGTGGAGTGGAACGCCGCCGCGGCCGGCGTCCCGGCGCGCTCGCGGGCCACCACCAGCACCAGGCCGGCCCGACCGAACGGCGCGACCGCGAAGTGCTCGCCGTCGGGCGCGGTCATCGCCCGGGCGCGCAGCGGGGTCACCTCCGGCAGCCGCGGCGGTACGGGGGCCCGCCAACTCGCCGGCCCGACGGTCGCCTCCCCGGCGGCGCCGCTCCGCGAAGCCCAGTCCACCGGCACCACCGCGGCGACGGCCCAGTCCGCGGCGAGCAGCCCCGGCACGGCGTCGACCAGGATGGCCACCCCCTCGGCGGGGTTCGCCGCGACCTGGGCCAGCAGCTCGGCGTCCTGTCCGGTGGTGGTGGGCGCGCCGATCGCCCGCCACACCCCGTCCACCCGGACGCCGGGGATCGCGGCGAGCCCGGCCAGCAGCCGCTCGACCCGCGCCGCGCCCGGCCAGACCACGGTGAAGTCGTCCACGGCCCGCCCGCCGAGCCGCTCCAGCACGACCACCTGGACGATGTCCGCGCCGGAGACGCCCATGGTGCGCGCCACCTGGCCGAGCGTGCCCGGACGGTCCGGCAGGGTGACCCGAACTCGTAGCAACATGTCTGACCCTCCGCTCGGCGGGCCGGCACCGGTGGCCGGCAGGCTGGGCACCAGCCTGACCGGTGGCCGTTTCGCCCCTGTTGCAGCGTCATGTCCCGAGGGTCAAATCCGACCTTGACAACATGGCGGAGCTGCCATCAACTAATCGGATGACCGAGCCGGCCGTCGACGCGCACGGGTCGGGGGACGCTCCCGTTCCCTCCACCGCCCCCCGCGGGCTGGACCTCGACCGGCTCGCCGGCTACCTGGCGCGGCACCGGCCCGAGCTGGCCGGCGCGCCGCTGCGGGCCCGGCTGATCGCCGGCGGCAAGTCAAACCTGACCTACCTGCTGCACGCGGGCGGGCAGGAGGTCGTGTTGCGCCGCCCGCCACTCGGGCACGTGCTGGCCACCGCGCACGACATGACCCGGGAATACCGGGTGATCTCCGCGCTGGCGCCGACCGACGTGCCGGTTCCCGGGGCGCTGCTGCTCTGCGCGGACCCCGAGGTGATCGGTGCGCCGTTCTACCTGATGGAACGGGTGCGCGGCGAGGTGTTCCGCACCCGCGCCCAGACCGATCCGCTCAGCGCCGGCCAGCGGCGGGAGCTGGCGATGGCGATGATGGACACGCTGGCCGCCCTGCACGCCGTCGAGCCGGCATCGGTGGGGCTGGGTGACTTCGGCCGGCCGGAGGGCTACCTCGCCCGGCAGGTCCGCCGCTGGTCCGGCCAGCTCGACCGGTCCCGCAGCCGGCCGCTGCCCGGGATCGAGGAGCTGCGCGACCTGCTCGCCGCCACCGCGCCGGAGGGCGCCAACGCCGGCCGGATCGTGCACGGCGACTACCGGCTGGACAACCTCCTCGCCACCGTCGACCCGGTGGCCGTCCGGGCGGTGCTCGACTGGGAGATGGCCACCCTCGGCGACCCGCTGGCCGACCTCGGTCTGCTGCTGACCTACTGGGACGTGCTCGGCGGGAGCGACTCGGCCGCCGGCAACCCGGTCGCCGACGGGCTCGGCCCGCGCGCCGGATTCCCCACCGGGTCCGAGCTCATCGAACGGTACGCCGGGCGCGGCGACGTCGACGTGGGGCCGCTGCACTGGCACGTCGCGCTCGGCTGCTTCAAGCTCGCGGTGATCTGCGAGGGCATCCACTACCGGCACACGCTCGGGCAGACGCTCGGCGAGGGCTTCGACCGGATCGGCGACATGGTGGCACCGCTGGTCGAGCACGGGCTGACCGCCGCCAGGGAGCGGTGATGGACTTCGCGTACGACGCCCGCACGGAACAGCTGCGGGCCGAGCTGACCGAGTTCCTGGAGCAGCACGTCTACCCCGCCGAGCCGGTGCACGCCGAGCAGGTCGCCGCCGCCGGCGACCCGTGGGCCCGGCCGCCGGTGCTGGCCGAGCTGAAGGTCGAGGCGCGCAAGCGCGGCCTGTGGAACCTCTTCCTCCCCGACCCGCGCCACGGCGCCGGGCTGACCAACCTCCAGTACGCCCCGCTGGCCGAGCTGACCGGGCGCAGCCCGCACATCGCGCCCGAGGCGGTCAACTGCGCCGCCCCGGACACGGGCAACATGGAGCTGCTCGCCGAGTTCGGCTCGCCGGAGCAGCAGGAGCGCTGGCTGCGTCCGCTGCTGGAGGGGGAGATCCGCTCGGCGTTCTGCATGACCGAGCCGGAGGTCGCCTCCTCGGACGCGACCAACATCGCCACCCGGATCACCCGGGACGGCGACCACTACGTGATCAACGGACGCAAGTGGTGGTCGTCGGGGGCGATGGATCCACGCTGCGAGATCTTCATCGTCATGGGCAAGACCGACCCGGAGGCCGACCGGCACCGCCAGCAGAGCATGATCCTGGTGCCGCGCGACACCCCCGGCGTCACGGTCCGCCGGGGCATGACGGTGTTCGGCTACAGCGACGCCCCGCACGGCGGGCACGCCGAGATCGACTTCACCGACGTCCGGGTACCGGCGGAGAACCTGGTCGGGGCGGAGGGCACGGGATTCGCGATCGCCCAGGCCCGGCTCGGCCCCGGCCGGATCCACCACTGCATGCGGCTGGTCGGCATGGCGGAGCGGGCCCTGGAGCTGCTCTGCCGGCGGGCCACGGAGCGGGTGGCGTTCGGCCGACCGCTCGCTGAGCAGGGCGTCGTCCGCGAGTGGATCGCCGAGTCTCGGGTGCGCATCGAGCAGGCCCGCCTGCTGGTACTCAAGACCGCCTGGCTGATGGACACCGTGGGGAACAAGGGCGCGCACACCGAGATCCAGGCCATCAAGATCGCCACGCCGGCGATGGCCGAGTGGGTGATCGACAAGGCCATCCAGGCGTACGGCGGCGCCGGCGTCAGCCAGGACACCCCGCTGGCCGCCCTCTGGGCGCAGGCCCGCACCCTGCGCCTGGCCGACGGCCCGGACGAGGTGCACCGCGCCTCACTCGCCAGGCGCGAACTCCGCCGCTGGTCCGACTGACCACGGCACCGACCGGACCCGCGCCAGATCCGGCCCCGGCCGGGCGGCATGGTGCCCCACCGACGCTGTCGAGCTGATGTCACAAACGACTCAACGCAGACGCCGACCCGGGTCTGCCGGCCGACGCCGCGTTCGCGCAGGGCGGCGGCGACCCCGGCCGCCCGACGGGCAACCGCCGCGCCGGCCTCGCCACCCCCATCGCCGGACCGGCGCGTCGCCGGTCGGCGGTCGGCGGTCGGCGGTCGGCGGTCGGCGGTCGGCGGTCGGCGGTCGGCGGTGAAGTCGTAGCCGACCCCGTTCGACAGGCACGCCGGAGCGTCGCCGCCGCTGGTGGTGGTGATGATGATGTCGATAACGACTCAGCTCGACAGGCACACCGAGCGTCACCCACCCGCCGGCGGCGACGTCGAAACGATCCAGCTCGACAGGCACACCGAAGCGCCGCCCACCCGCCGGCAGTGACGTCGAAACGATCCAGCTCGACAGGCACACCGAAACACCACCCACCGGTCGGCGGCGATGTCGAAAACGACTCAGCTCGACAGGCACACCGAGCGTCACCGTCCGGGGCGGATGCGGTGCAGGCACGGGCCGGTGGCACCGGCGGGCCGCACCCGGGGCGGGCGGTCGGCGGCGGGCCGGGGTCAGGCGGAGGCGCGTTCGACGAGCTGGGTGTCGAGGAGGATGTGGGGGGACGGAAGCTCGTCGCCGCGGATGCGGGAGACCAGCAGGCGGGCCATCTGCCTGCCCATCTCCTCCACCGGCTGGAAGACCGTGGTCAGCGGCGGATCGGACTGCCGGGCGATCGGGGCGTCGTCGAAGCCGACGACCGCGACGTCCTCCGGCACCCGCCGGCCCGCCTCGCGCAGCGCCCGCAGCGCCCCGAACGCCATCAGGTCGGAGGCGACGAAGACGGCGTCGAGGTCGGGGCAGACCTCCAGCAGCCGGCGCATCCCCGCCGCCCCGCTGCCCTCGCTGAAGTCCCCGTACGCGATCAGGTCGGGGTTGACCCCGCCCCCGGCGGCCCTGACCGCCTCCTTGTAGCCGGTCAACCGGCCCAGGCCGGCGCCCATGTCCTGCGGGCCGGCGATGGTGGCGATGCGCCGCCGCCCCCGGCCGGCCAGGTGTTCCACCGCCCGGCGGGCGCCGCCGATGTTGTCCACGTCGACGTAGTACGCGGGCTGCGCGCCCGGTTGCAGCATCCGGGCCGGCCGCCCGCCGAGCACGGTGGGCAGGCCGCGCTCCTCGAGCAGGGTGGGCAGCGGGTCGGAGTCGTGCAGCGACAGCAGCAGGACCCCGTCGACGTGCTGGTTGGTCAGGTGGTGCTCGACCCGCTCCCGCTCGATGGGCGACTGCACCATCGCCAGCCAGAGCTGCAGGGGCGTCTCCAGCAGCCCGGAGCTGACACCCCGGACGATGCCGGCGAAGAACGGCTCGGTGAAGACCCGGTCGCCGGACTCGGAGACCACCAGGGCGATCGAGTCGGTGCGCTGGGTCACCAGGGCGCGGGCGGCGCGGTTCGGCACGTACCCCAGCTCGGCGATGGCCTGCTGCACCGCGGCGCGCGCCTCGGGGCTCACCTGCGGTGAGCCGTTGACCACGCGGGAGACCGTCCCGCGGCCGACGCCGGCGCGGGCGGCGACGGCGTCGAGGGTCGGGCGCCCGAGCGACCGGGTGCGCTGCGTTGTCATCGTCTGCTCCTCCGACGGCGGGCCGGCCCCGGCCCCACCCTGTGCGGGTGGCTGCCGGGGCCGCCCCTTGATGGCTGGCCCTCGCCTATTGTGCGGCCAGACCGTTGCGTCGGATCACCTCGGCGTACCACCTGGCGCTGGACTTGGGGATGCGAACCTGGCTGTCGTAGTCGACGTAGACCATCCCGAACCGCTTGGTGTAACCCCAGGCCCATTCGAAATTATCCATCAGCGACCAGGCGAAGTATCCGCGCAGGGGCACCCCGGCCCCGATCGCCTCGTGCGCGGCGCGCAGGTGGGCGTCGAAGTACGCCAGCCGGTCGACGTCGTCGACCTGCCCGTCGACCACCGAGTCCACGAAGGCGGAGCCGTTCTCGGTGACGTAGAGCGGCAGGTCCGTGTACTCCTCGTGGACCCGGCGCAGCGTCTCCACCAGGCCGGGGGCGTCGATCTCCCAGTCCATGTCGGTGACCGGAACGCCCCGGGTGACGAACCGGACGTCCTCGCTGCCCGGCCAGCAGGACGGCGAACGCCAGTACGGCTCCGGCTCGGCGCCCTCGACCGGAGCGGCGACCACGTGGCGGCTGTAGTAGTTGACGCCCACCAGGTCCAGCGGGGTGGCGATGGTCGCCAGGTCGCCGTAGCGCACGTGCCCGAAGTCGGTGACCCGGGCGAGGTCGGCCATCAGGTCCGCCGGGTACGCCCCGCGCAACAGCGGGTCGAGGAAGAACCGGTTGGCCAGCCCGTCGATGCGGCGCGCGGCGTCGACGTCGGCGGGCGCGTCGCTGGCCGGCGTGACCGGGTAGAGGTTGACCGTCACCCCGACCTCGGCGGCCGGCCGGGCCGCCCGCAGCGCCTGCACGGCGAGGCCGTGGCCCAGCATCAGGTGGTGCCCGGCCCGGACGGCGTCCGCCCCGTCGGAGCGGCCCGGCGCGTGCACGCCGGAGCCGTAGCCGAGGAACGCCGAGCACCACGGCTCGTTGAGCGTGGTCCAGTAGCGCACCCGGTCGCCGAGCGCGTCGGCGACCAGGGTGGTGTATTCGGCGAACCGCGCGGCGGTGTCCCGGGCCGGCCAGCCGC
The DNA here is from genome assembly GCF_051386395.1 of Micromonospora sp. URMC 106. Lineage (NCBI taxonomy): Bacteria > Bacillati > Actinomycetota > Actinomycetes > Micromonosporales > Micromonosporaceae > Micromonospora > Micromonospora sp. URMC 106. The sequence continues at coordinate 17,799 of NZ_JBPQTP010000052.1, read as the reverse complement.
CGGCGTCCTCCAGCGGCTGCGGCAGGTCCCAGTGGTAGAGGGTGAGCCACGGCTCGATCCCGTGCGCCAGCAGCTCGTCCACCAGCCGCGAGTAGAAGTCGAGCCCTTCGGCGTTGGCCGGGCCGGAGCCGCCGGGCTGCACGCGCGGCCAGGACACCGAGAACCGGTACGACTTCAGGCCCAGCTCGGCCATCAGCGCGACGTCCGCGTCGAGGCGGTGGTAGTGGTCGCAGGCCACGTCGCCGGTGTGCCCGGCGACCACCCGGCCGGGGGTGTGGCTGAAGGTGTCCCAGATCGACGCGGTCCGGCCACCCTCCGTCGCCGCGCCCTCGATCTGGTACGCGGCGGTCGCCGCGCCCCAGAGGAAGCCCGGCGGGAAGGTCAACGGCGGACGGTCGTCGAGGACGCCGACGGCGGGTGGGGTGGCGGGGTTGCTCACGACTTGACGGCACCTTCCATGATCCCGCCAACGATCTGGCGGCCGAACACGATGAACACGACGACCAACGGTAGGGTGCCGACCGCCGTGGCGGCGAACACCTGCGAGTAGTCGGTGTAGTAGGCGTACGACAGGAGCGCCAGCGAGACCTGGAGCGTCGGGTTCTCCGACGTGAGCACCGCGTACGGCCACAGGAACGAGTTCCAGGTCTCCATGAACGTGAGCAGGCCGAGCACGGCGGCGGCCGGGCGCAGCGCGGGCAGCACGATGTTCCAGTAGATCCGGAAGGTGCTCGCCCCGTCCATCCGGCCCGCCTCGATCAGCTCGTCGGATATGGCCTGGGTCGCGTACTGCCGCATCATGAACACGCCGAACGCGCTGACCAGGAACGGCACGGTCACCGCGTAGAGGGTGTCGAACCAGTTGAGGTCCTGGATCATGCCCCACAGCGGGATGAGCCCGAGCTGGGTCGGGATCATCATCGTGACGATGATGGTCAGCAGCAGGGCGTTGCGGCCCCGGAAGCGCAGCTTGGCGAAGGCGAAGCCGGCCAGCGAGCCGGTGATCACCACGGAGACCGTCACGATGCCGGAGACGATCACCGAGTTGAGCAGGCCGGTGAGGAAGTTCGCCGCTTCGTTGTCGAGCACCCGGCCGAAGTTGTCGCCGAACGACCCGGCCGGCGTGACCGGCGGCGGGACGTCGTTGATCGAGTCCAGGCTGCGGGTGGCGATGACCACCATGTAGTAGAACGGGTAGATCGAGAAGAGCGCCGCCAGGACGAGCGCGACGTAGGTCAGCGGGCTGGTGCGCCACAGGCGCCGGGAGGCCGAGTTCATCTGGGCGTTCCTCACTTCACCGTACGGCGGACGAGCAGGAAGTTGATCCCCGAGACGAGGGCGATCATCAGGAACATCGCCCAGGCGACCGCGGCGCCGTAGCCGGCGGTGTTGAGGTTCTCGATGCCCAGCTCGTACATGTACATGGCCAGGGTCTGGAACTCGCGCTGGTCGCCGCCGATGATGTTGCCGTTGGCGAAGACCAGCGGCTCGGTGAAGAGCTGGAGCCCGCCGATCGTGGACAGGATCACCACGAAGACGAAGGTGGGCGTGAGCATCGGCAGGGTGATCCGCCAGAACTGTTTCCACTGGTTGGCGCCGTCGAGCGCCGCCGCCTCGTACAGGTCGCGCGGGATGGCCTGCATGCCGGCGAGCAGGATCAGGGTGTTGTAGCCGGTCCACCGCCAGTTGACCATGGAGGCGATGGCGGTCCAGGAGCTCCAGCGCTCGGCGTCCCAGTCGACCGGGTCGACCCCGACGAAACCGAGCAGCCAGTTGATCACGCCGAAGTCGCGCTGGAAGAGCATGCCGAAGACGATCGCCACGGCGGCCACCGAGACCACGTTCGGCATGAAGATCGCCATCCGGAAGAACGTGCGCGCGCGCAGGAAGGTGCGGTTGAGCAGGCTCGCCAGGAACAGGGCGAGCAGCAACTGCGGGATGGTCGACAGCAGGAAGATGCCGAACGTGTTGAGCGTGGCATTCCAGAAGTAGTCGTCCTTGACCAGGGCGACGTAGTTGTCGAACCCGACGAAGCTGTGGTCGCCGATCAGGTTCCAGTCGTGCAGGGACATCCACGCGGTCCGCAGCATCGGGTAGAGCCCGAAGATGCCGAAGATCACGAAGAACGGCGCGATGTACAGGTACGGCGAGTACTTCAGGTCCAGGCGGGTCAGCGAGTGCGACCGGGACCGGCGCCGGGAGTGCGGGCGGGGTGGCGGTGCGGCGGGCGACGGCGGCGCCGTCGTGGCCGAGAGGCTCATGCGGGGTCCTTTCCCGGCGTCGGCACGGGCCCGCGCCGACGCCCAGGCGCTCTTACGCGGACGGCGCCGATGGCGTCCGGGGGCGGAACGGGACGGCGCCGGTGGCGTCCGGGTGTCGACCCGGACGCCACCTGGCGACGAGGTGGGTCAGAAGGCGCCCTGCGTCTTGGCGTCCTTGGTGAACTGCTCCCAGGCCTTGTCCTTCGTGGCCTGCCCCTGTTCGTACGAGCGCAGCGCCGGCTCGAACGCGTTCTCCTTCACCGCCTGGTGCTTCGGGCCGAGGTGCAGCGGCTGGATCTTGGCGACGCTGTCACCGAAGATCTTGCCGGTCGGCGCGTTGTTGAAGTACTCGTTGGTGTAGGCGAGGAACTCCGGGTTCTTCAGCGCCTCCAGGTTGGTCGGCAGCGGGCCCTTGAGCTTGAACGCCGCCACCTGGCTCTGCGCGCTGGTCAGGTACTCGGCGAGCTTCGCCGCCTCCTTCTGGTGCTTGCTCTGCGTCGGCACACCGAGCCAGGAGCCACCCCAGTTGCCGGCCCCGCCCGGCACCGGGGCGACGTCCCACTTGCCCTTGTTCTCGGGGCCGGAGTTGTCCGAGACGATGCCGAGCATCCAGGACGGGCAGAAGGTGGCCGCGAAGGTGCCCTGCTTGAAGCCGGCCGACCACTCCGGCGACCAGGTGGCCGTCTCGGCGGTGATGTTGGCGTCCGCCATCGCGACCGCGGTGTCCCAGGAGGTCTTCACCGCCGCGCTCTTGTCGGCGACGACGTTGTCGTCCTTGTCGTAGAACAGGTCGCCGCCCTGCTGGAACATCACCGCGCTGGCGGCGGTGGTGACCGAGTCGAGCAGGCCCTTGCCGGTGGCGGCGCGGTACTTCTTGCCGGTGTCGATGAAGGCGTTCCAGTCCGGCCAGAGCGCGGCCACCTGGTCGCGCTCGACCGGCAGCTTGGCGGCCTGGAAGAGGTCGCGCCGGTAGCAGACGGCGAGGCTGCCGACGTCGGTCGGCAGCCCGATCAGCCGGCCGTCCGGCGCCTTGCCCAGCTCGTACTTCCAGGGCAGGTAGTCCTTGCTGTGGTCGGCGACCAGCGGGGCGAGGTCGACCCAGTTCGCCGGGTTGGCCTTGAACTCGTTGAGGATGCCCTCTTCGAGGGCGACCACGTCGGCCGCGCCCTTGCCGGTGGCCAGCGCCCGGACGATCTTCGGCCGGTACTCGTTGAGCTGGGCGATCTTGCGCAGCTCGACCTTGATGCCGGTGTCCTTCTCGTACTGCTTGATGATCTCGTCGTAGCCGAACTCGCCGAACGTGTCGACGACCAGCTTGGCCGGCTTCTCGCCGGCCGCCGGCGCGTCGTCGTCGTTGCCGCAGGCCGCGAGGCCGCCGAGGGCGGTGATCGCGGCCAGGGCGGCGGCCGCCATGCGGGTACGCCGCGTGGTGAGGCTCATCCTGACCCCTCTTTCGGTGGTGAGGCTTCTATCGGGTGTGGTGGGGGGTGCCGTGCGCGCCGCCGACGCCGGGCGGACCGGCGGTGGGCGGCCGGAGCGGGCGCGGGTGAGCCGTGCCACGTTCTCGGGAGCGCTCCCATGAGATTGCCGGCGGGTGTCAGGGGTGTCAATAGGACTATGGGAGCGTTCCCAGATCGTTACCGCCGAGGCGGTTTGAGCGGGTCGGGATGCCGACTGGCCCGCTGGCCGGCACCGCGCCAGGGGTGCCGGCAGCGGCCGAATCGGTTCAGCGACCGGGGTCGGCGACGCCGGGCCGGTCACCGGCGCGCGGACGCGGGCAGGGACTCCGGCTGCCGAAACGGTTCAGCGGGGACGCGCGGGCCGAGCCGCGGCAGCGGAGGCGGAGGCGGAGGCCGAGGCGGAGGCGGAGGCCGAGGCGGATGCGGAGGCGGAGGCGGCCCGGCGGGGCGACCGACCGGTGGCGTCAGCGGAACCGGCCCGGCGGGACGCGGGGACCGGCCGGTGTCGGCAGAACCGGCCCGGCGGGACGCGGGGACCGGCCGACGTCAGCAGAACCGGCGCAGCAGGGTGCCGGCCCGGCCGGCGTCGAAGGCGGCCGGGTCGAAGCCCGCGCCCACCCAGTCCCGCATCGACCGGTGCTCGGGGTGGCCCGGATCGGCCAGCGCGGCCAGCAGGGCCTGGTAGCCGACCGGGCCGCCGACGTCCTCCGGCGGGCACGCCCGCTCGCCGTCCGGACAGGAGGGGTAGCGCTCGTCCGGGTCGGCGGTGAAGGCGTCCTCCACCACCAGGTCGTGCTCCCACCAGTCGCCGAAGTCGTAGGTGTAGTGGAACCGGCTGCCCTTGCCGACCACCGCGTCGAGCCGGACGTCCAGCTCGTCGTGCAGGGCCAGTTCGCCGTCGGCGTCGGGCTCGCCGTACTGCCGGCCCTCGATCTCGAACGAGTGCAGGTGGCAGTCCCGCCAGCCCATGGCGTGCTGCACCACCCGGTGTAGCCGGTCCAGCGTGTAGCCGCCCGGGACGAGCACCCGGCGCCAGACGGGCGGCCGGACCCCGGCCAGGGAAATCTTCAGCTGGAAGATCTGACGCGGCATGCTGTCCCATCCTTCCTCGGCATAGGCTGCGAGCATGATCTGCCGAGCGTGCCGGGCGAGGCGGCACGACGACTGTCCGGGCCGGAACTGGTGCGACTGCCAGCACCGTACCCCCCGACCCACCCCTCCGGTCACCGGTCCGGCCGGCGAATGAGCGTCGGAATCCCGATTTCGGCGCTCTGGCCGGACCCGTCGCCGCAGCCCTTGGACGACACCGCGCTGGCGGCGCACTACGGTCGCGCGGACCGCCCCCACCTGCGGGTGAACTTCGTGACCAGCGTCGACGGCGCGGTCTCCGTCGACGGCTACTCCGCCGGGCTCTCCGGCGAGCCGGACAAGCGGGTATTCGGCCTGCTGCGAATGCTCTGCGACGCGCTGGTCGTGGCCGCCGGCACACTGCGGCACGAGGGCTACCGCGCGGTCCGGCTCGACGAGCGGCGCCGGGCCTGGCGCCGCGCGCACGGCCTGCCGGAGTACCCGACCCTCGTCGTCGTCTCCGACTCGCTCGACCTCGACCCGGCGCAGGCCGCGTTCGCCGACGCGCCGGTGCGGCCCGTGGTGCTCACCCGGGTCGGGGCGGCGGCGCCGACCGGCCTGACCGACGTCGCCGACGTGGTGCGCTGCGGCGACGACCGGGTGGACCTCGCCGAGGGCCTGGCCGAGCTGCGCCGCCGCGGCCTCGACCAACTGCTCTGCGAGGGCGGCCCGCGGCTGTTCGGCGCGCTCACCGCCGCCGATCTGGTGGACGAGGTCTGCCTCACCGTCGCCCCGCTGCTCGCCGGCGCGGGTCCGGGGCGGATCACCGCCGGGGACGCCAGCGCGGTGCGCCACCTGCCGTTGCGGCACGTGCTCGCCGCGGCCGACGGCGTCCTCATGCTCCGCTACGCCCGCGACTGAGCGTGGTCGGTCGGGCACGCTGCGACGGGTGACCGGCGGGGCGGCGTGGCGTCCGCCGCGTCGCGTGGCAACGTGTCGTACTCCTGCGGCAGGATGCACCACGTGTGCCCCGACCGCGACGACCAGCCGACCGGAGTTGCCCGATGACTGACGACGGGTTCGACGGCCCGGGCGAGGAGGTCGGCCGGGTGCTGGGCACGGCCGACGCCACCCCGCTGCAGTTCTGGACCGCGGTCTCCCCCGGCAGCTACCTCCAGCTCGACGACGTCGTGGTGACCCGCCGGGAGCTGCCCGACCGCGAGCCGGTGACGATCGCCGGGGTGGTCACCCAGGTGCGCGCCCGGCACGAGGGCGCCCAGTTCGACTCCGACGTCTTCGCCATCGCCGACGGCACGCTGCCCGCCCAGGTGCAGGAGGCCGCCGAGATCACCACCACCCGGGTCGACCCGGAGCTCTACGTGCCGCCCTCGCCGGGCGCGGTGGTGCACCGGGCCGAGGGCGACGCCCGGGCCCGGGCGCTGCACTTCGACCGGATGGAGCGGCGGATCCCGATGGGGATGGGCCGCGACGGGGTGCCGGTCTACCTCAACGCCGACTTCCTCGACGGCAGCCGGGGCGCACACGTGTCGATCTCCGGCATCTCCGGCGTCGCCACGAAGACGAGCTTCGCGACCTTCCTGCTCTACTCCGTCTTCCGCTCCGGGGTGCTCGGCGGCGACGCCGTCAACGCCAAGGCGCTCATCTTCAACGTCAAAGGCGAGGACCTGCTCTTCCTCGACCACCCCAACACCCGGCTCGACGACGCCACCCGGGCCGCGTACGCGAAGCTCGGCCTGACCGCCGGCGCGTTCCCCGACGTGCGGGTCTACGCCCCGCCGCGGGTCGGCGACTCCTCCGGCACGCCCGACGTGAGCAGCCGGCTCACCGGGGTGGACAGCTTCTACTGGACGCTGACCGAGTTCTGCGCCGACCGCCTGCTGCCCTACGTCTTCGCCGACGCCGACGACGAGCGCCAGCAGTACACGATGGTCGTGCACTCGGTCGCCGCGCACCTGGCCCGGCACGCCCAGCCCGCCGACGGCGGGGTGAGCATCGACGGGGTGCGGCTCGGTTCGTACGCCGACCTGGTCGACCACGTCGTCGAGCAGCTCAACGACGACGAGACCCGCTCCGGCTGGGCCGGCAGCGCGGTCGGGCTGGGCACGGTCAACGCGTTCGCCCGGCGGTTGATCGGCAGCAAGAAGGACCTGTCCCGGCTGATCCGGGGCGACCTGGCCACCCGCCGCCCGCACTCGATCAACACCGCCGAGAGCGCCCAGGTCACGGTGGTCGACCTGCACAACCTGCCGGACCGCGCGCAGCGGTTCGTGGTCGGCGTGACCCTCAAGAGCGAGTTCGAGCGCAAGGAGAAGTCCGGCACCGCCAAGCCGCTGCTCTTCGTGGTGCTCGACGAGCTCAACAAGTACGCCCCCCGTGAGGGCTCCTCCCCCATCAAGGAGGTGCTGCTCGACATCGCCGAGCGGGGCCGCTCGCTCGGGGTGATCCTGGTCGGCGCCCAGCAGACGGCGAGCGAGGTGGAGCGCCGGATCGTCACCAACTCGGCGATCCGGGTGGTGGGCCGGCTCGACCCGGCCGAGGCGTCCCGCCCGGAGTACGGCTTCCTGCCGCCCGCCCAGCGGCAGCGCGCCCTGCTGGCCAAGCCCGGCACGATGTTCGTCAACCAGCCCGACATCCCGGTGCCACTCTGCCTGGAGTTCCCGTTCCCGGCCTGGGCCACCCGGGTCTCCGAGGCCGGCCGGGCGCCGTCGGAGACGCTGCGGTCGATCACCCAGTCCGTCGACCCGTTCGCGGTCGTCGGCTCCGGTGGCGGCACCTCCGACGACGACATCCCCTTCTGAGGGCGGACCGGTGAGCGCGAGGAGTGAGCCTGCGAGCCCCGCAGTCGCGAACGAAAGGCTGTCACCGTGAAGATCCTGCACACCTCCGACTGGCACGTCGGCAAGGTCCTCAAGGGCCAGTCGCGCGCCGAGGAGCACAAGCAGGTCCTCGCCGGGGTGATCGACGTCGCCCGGGCGGAGCGGCCCGACCTGGTCATCGTCGCCGGTGACCTCTACGACACCGGCGCGCCGACGCCCGAGGCGACCCGGCTGGTCACCCGGGCCCTGACCGCGCTGCGCCGCACCGGCGCCGACGTGGTGGCCATCGGCGGCAACCACGACAACGGCCAGGCCCTCGACGCGCTGCGCCCCTGGGCCGAGGCCGCCGGGATCACCCTGCGCGGCGGCGTCCGGGAGAATCCGGACGAGCACGTCATCGACGGCACGACCGCCGGCGGCGAGCGCTGGCGGCTGGCGGCGCTGCCGTTCCTCTCCCAGCGCTACGCCATCCGCGCCGTGGAGATGTACGAGCTGACCGCCGCCGAGGCCACCCAGACGTACGCCGACCACCTGGGCCGGGTGCTGGGCCGGCTGACCGAGAGCTTCACGGAACCGGACCGGGTGCACCTGGTCACCGCCCACCTGACCGTGGTCGGCGCGGCCACCGGCGGCGGCGAGCGGGACGCGCACACCGTCCTGGGCTACGCGGTGCCGGCGACCGTCTTCCCCGGCACCGCGCACTACGTGGCGCTGGGCCACCTGCACCGCTCGCAGCGGGTGCAGGGCCCCTGCCCGATCCGCTACAGCGGCAGCCCGCTGGCCGTCGACTTCGGGGAGCAGGAGAACGTCCCGTCGGTGACGGTCGTCGAGGTCACGGCGACCACGGCGGCGCAGGTCCGCGAGGTGCCGGTGCCCGCCGCGGCCACGCTGCGGACGGTCCGGGGCACCCTGGCCCAGCTCGCCGAGTTGGAGGTGCCGGACGCCTGGCTGCGGGTGTTCGTGCGGGAGCAGCCGCGCGCCGGGCTGCGCGAGGAGGTCCAGGAGCTGCTCCCCCGCGCCCTGGAGATCCGGATCGACCCCGAGCTGGTGCCCGCCCCGGGCAGCGGGGCGCGGGCGGCGCAGCGGGCCGGCCGCTCGCCCCGGCAGCTCTTCGCCGACTACCTGGACAGCCGGGGGCACACCGACGACGGGGTGCGGGAGCTCTTCGACGAGCTCTTCGAGGAGGTCGACCACTGATGCGGCCGATGCGGCTGGACATGGCGGGCTTCACCGTCTTCCGGGACGAGACCACGATCGACTTCACCGACGCCGACTTCTTCGCCCTGGTCGGGCCGACCGGCTCGGGCAAGTCGACGGTGCTCGACGCGATCTGCTTCGCCCTCTACGGCACGGTGCCCCGCTGGGGCGGCACCCGGGGGCTGGCCAACGCCCTCGCGCCCTCGGCCACCGAGGCGCGCGTCCGGCTGGTCTTCGAGTCCGGCGGCGCCCGCTACGTGGCGACCCGGGTGGTGCGCCGGGACGGACGGGGCAACGTCAAGACGGCCAACGCCGGGTTGCAGCTCATGCCCGCCGGCTTCGACGTAACCAAGCTCGACACCGGGCTGAGCCCGGAGGACCTCGGCGAGGTGGTCGCCGGCACCCCGGCCGAGATGGAGCAGGCGGTGCTGGAGGCGGTCGGGCTGCCGTACGAGCAGTTCACCAGCTGCGTGGTGCTGCCGCAGGGGCAGTTCGCGGACTTCCTGCACGCCAAGCCGGCCACCCGGCAGCAGATCCTGGTCAACCTGCTCGGCCTCGGGGTCTACGAGGAGGTGCAGAAGAAGGCGACCGCGCGCGCCGCGCAGGCCGAGGCGAAGCTGGAGGCGGTCGACCAGGCGCTCGCCGGGCTCGCCGACGTCGACGACGCCGCGCTGGCGGCGGCCACCGGACAGGTCGACCGGATGCGGGAGCTGGTCGGGGCCGTGACGGAGGCCGTACCCGAGCTGGCGGCGGCCCGGACGACGGCGCGGGAGGCGGCTGCGGCGCTGGCCGCCCTCGACGCCGACCTGGCGGTGCTGGCCGCCGTGCGCGCGCCCGACGGGGTGGCCGAGGTCGCCCGGGCGGTGGCGTCGGCGCGGGCCGACGCGGACGAGGCGGCGACGGCGGTGTCGCTGGCCGAGGAGCGGGAGGAGAAGCTCCGCGGCGAGCTGGCCGCCGCCGGCGACGAGAGCGCGCTGCGGCTGCTGCTGCGGGCGTACACCGACCGGGAGAAGCTGGCCGGCGAGGCGGAGACGGTCCGCGCGGCGGTGGGTGCGGCGCAGGGCGAACACGCCGCCGCGGTGGCGGCGCTGGCGCAGGCGCGGGCGGCGGCCGAGCGGGCCGAGGCCGAGCTGGAGGCCGCCTTCCGGGCCCACGAGGAGGCCAAGGCGACCGACCAGGCGGTGGCGCTGCGGGCGCACCTGCGCGACGGGGCGACCTGCCCGGTCTGCGAGCAGACCGTGGCGAGGGTGCCGGCGGTGCCGGCGGACTCGGCGGTCGCCGCCGCCACGGCGGCGGGGCGGGCGGCGCGGGCCGCCACCAAGGCCGCCCAGGCGGTGGTGCAGGAGCGCGACGCCGCGGCCCGCGAGCTGGAGCGGGTGCTGGTGCGGGCGCGGGCCCGGCAGGACCAGCTGGACGCCCGGCTGGCCGAGCTGGACGGGCAGTTGGCCGGTGCGGCCGAGCCGGCGGTGCTGCGCCGCGAGCTCGACGACCACGCGCGGCTGCGCCGGGCGCTGGAGGAGTCGGCGGCGGCGGTGCGCGCCGGCCGGGAGGCGGCGCGGCGGGCCCGGGCGGCGGTGGACGCCGCCGAGGAGCGGCTGCGCGCGACCTGGCGGGCGTTCGACGCCACCCGCGACGGGCTGGCCCGGTTCGGTCCGCCGGCGGCCGACCGCGAGGACCTCGGCGCGGCGTGGGCCGTCCTCACCGGTTGGGCCGGCGCGGAGGCGGAGCGCCGCCGCGCCGAGCGGGCGGGCCGGGCCGCCGCGGTGGCGGAGGCCGAGGCGGTGGCGGCCGGCGTCGGCGAGCGCATCGCCGGCATCCTCGCCGCCGCCGGGCTGCCGGCCACCGACGATCCGGTACGCGCCGCCGACCGCGCCCTGGAACGGGCCGAGGCCGACCTGCGCGAGCTGGAGCGCCGCCGCGAGCAGGCCGGTGGGCTGCGCGAGCAGCGGGCCGGGTACGAGCGCGAGGCGCAGGTGGCCCGGGCCCTCGCGGGGCACCTGCGGGCCAACAACTTCGAGCGGTGGCTGCTGGCCGAGGCGTTGGACCTGCTGGTCGACGGCGCCTCCGGCATCCTGCGGGAGCTCTCCGGCGGGCAGTACGACCTGGTGCACGACAAGGGCGAGTTCTTCGTCGTCGACCACCACGACGCCGGGCTGCGCCGGGGCGTGCGCACCCTGTCCGGCGGCGAGACCTTCCAGGCGTCGCTGGCGCTGGCGCTGGCGTTGTCCGAGCAGCTCGCCGGGATGTCCACCACGGCGGCGAGCCTGGAGTCGATCGTGCTGGACGAGGGCTTCGGCACGCTGGACGCGGCGACGCTCGACACGGTGGCCGCCACCCTGGAGAATCTGGCCGCCCGGGGCGACCGGATGGTCGGGGTGGTCACCCACGTGCCGGCGCTGGCCGAACGCATCCCGGTCCGCTTCGAGGTCAGCAAGGACGCCCGGTCGGCCCGCGTCGAGCGGACCGGCCGGTGAGCGGGGGCCGCCGCGGCCTCCCCCGGTCCACGACGGGAGGCTCGCCCCGGTGACCGATCCCCGGTTCTTCGTCGACGCCTGGGACCCGGCGTACGGTGCCTCGTTCGAGGCGTCCGGCGGCGGTCCCGCCGCGCCGAGCAGCGCCCAGGTCGAGGCGGACGTCGAGCTGCCCGCCGTCGACTGGCGGGCCATCGGGCCCCGCCCCGGCGTGCGCGCCCCCGACGTGGTGCTGCTGGTCGACGGGGTGCGCCGGATCGACGCGAGCGTCTGGACGGCGGAGGACGACGGCGCCTCCTTCCCCGGCCTGGCCGCGTCGTACGCGGCCGGGGTGGTCCGGTGCGACCTGGAGCGCGGCGCGGCGCAGCTCGCCGGGGCGAAGGTCGGCCGTGGCCTGTTCACCGCCAGCCCGTCCGCGGTGGACGTGGTCGCCGGCAGCGTCCGCTACCCGGTGCACCGGGTCAGCGGCACGGGCGAGCTGAACAAGCTCCCCGCCGCCGTGCAGGGGCCGCTGACCGCGCTGGAGGTGGAGGTCTCCGGGGCGGCCCGCACGGACGGCGACCTGCTGGTCGTCGACGGCCCGCTGCGCAACCGGCGGCAGCTGCCCCGCACCCTGGGCTACATCAAGACGCAGCACAGCCAGTACCTCGACGCCCGGCTGACGGCGGTGGTCACCGGGCTGGCGGCCGGCGAGCGGTCGCCGGTGTTCCGGCTCGGCACGGCGTGGGGCGGCTGGTCGTGGTATCTGCGGCTGCCGGTGGCCCTCGGCGCCCCGTGGGCGGGCATCGTCCGGATGGAGTGCTCCGCCGAGCTGAGCGTCGACGAGGCGGTGGAGCTGGCCGACCTGTCGCTGGTGACGCTGCCCCGGTTCGCCTCCACCCCCTACAAGGACCCGCGGGCGCCGCAGAACCTCATCCCGATCGCCGGCCTGGAGCGCCGGCTGCGGGCCCTGCTCGGCGACGCGCGGCTGCTGCACCGGGTGCTCACGGCCGCCGCCCGGGCCCGCCGCTGATGGGGCGCAGGCGGGCCACCGAGACCGTGGCCGCGCGGGTGGACACCGGGCAGGCCGAGCTGGTGCCCGATCCGGACCGGCCGGGCTCGTGGACGCTGCTGCTGGACGGCGCGCCGCAGTCGCACGTGGACCTGACCGACCCGACGCACCTGGAGTTCGAGTACGTCCGGCGGCTGGCCGCCGCGATCGACCTGGTGGCCCCGGCCGGCGCGCCGCTGCGGGTGCTGCACCTCGGCGGCGGGGCGCTGACCCTGCCCCGCTACGTGGCGGCCACCCGGCCCGGCTCCACCCAGCGGGTGGTCGAGGTGGACGGCGCGCTGGTCGAGCTGGTCCGCCGCGCCCTGCCCTGGCCGGCGGACTTCCGGCTCAGGGTGCGGGTGGCCGACGCCCGCGCGGTGCTCGCCGCCAGCCGGGACGCCGGCTACGACGTGGTGGTGGCCGACGTGTTCGCGGGCGCGCGCACCCCGGCCCACCTCACCTCGGTGGAGTACGCCGCCGAGGTGGCCCGGGTGCTGCGCCCCGACGGCTTCCACCTGGCGAACGTCGCCGACGGCCCGCCGCTGCGCCACGCGCGGGGGCAGGTCGCCACGGTCCGCTCGGTGCTGCCCCGCGCCTGCCTGGTCGGTGACGCGGCGGTGCTGCGCGGGCGGCGCTACGGCAACCTGGTGCTGGTGGCGGGCCGGGGCGAGCCGCCGGTGCCGGAGCTGACCCGGCGCGCCGCCGGGGACTGGTTCCCCGGCCGGGTGCTCGCCGGCGAGGAACTCGACCGGTTCACCGGCGGCGCCCCGGTGGTCCACGACGCCGACGCCACCGACTCGACCCCGCCGCCGCCCGGAATTTTTTCCGTGCGCCGTTGATCCGTTCGCGGGGGCGCTGCGTACCACCGGGCGGCCGTGCCCGAGGGGGACGGCCGATGTCATCGGACACCCGGAGGTCTGCATGCATGCGGTGGCGGCCGGTTGGCACGGCGACAGGGTGCAGCCGGACTGGATGTCCGCGCGGTCCCAGTCCCGGCCGGGAGCGTCGGCTAGTGGGGTCGACGCCCGTCCGACGCCTCGCCAGAATGGGCCGGTGACGCCGCGCTCCGCCCCCGGACGCCACCAGGCGCCGTCGGCCGAGGCCGGCCACTCGGACCGGCTGATCCGGCTGCTCTACGCCGAGCACGCCGGGCCGCTGCTGGCGTTCGTCATGCGGCTCACCGGCGGCGACCGGCAGCGGGCGGAGGACATCGTCCAGGAGACGCTGCTGCGGGCGTGGCGCAACGCGCACCGGCTGGGGGCGCAGGGGCAGGGTTCGCTGCGGCCGTGGCTGGTCACGGTGGCCCGTCGGATCGCCATCGACGAGCACCGCAGCGAGCAGGCCCGGCCGGCGGAGACGTACGACCGGGACCTGACCGCGTTCGCCGAGGCGGACAGCACCGACCGGGTGCTGCGCACGATGACGGTGGCGGACGCGCTGCGTACGCTGAGCCAGTCGCACCGCGAGATCCTGGTGGCGACGTACTTCCGGGGTCGGACGGTGCCCGAGGCGGCCGAGGAGCTGGGCCTGCCGCTCGGCACCGCCAAGTCGCGGGTCTACTACGCGCTGCGCGCGCTGCGCACGGCTCTGCAGGAACGGGGGGTGACGGAATGAGCCGGGCGGACCACATGGACGTCGCGGCGTACGCGCTGGGCGTGCTGGACGAGCACGACACACAACGGTTCGAGGAGCACCTCGCCACCTGCTGGGCCTGCGCCGCCGAGTTGGAGACGATGGTTCCGGTCGTCGGCATGCTCTCCGACATCGACGGCGAGACGATGGCCGCGGTGGAGCAGACGCAGACCGACCCCGCCCTGCTGGACCGGACGCTGGGGGCGGTCCGCGCGCACCGGCGGCGCAGCCGGTTCCGGCAGTTGCTCGCCACGGCGGCGGCGGTGGTGGTCTTCGGCGGGCTGACCGCGATCGGCTTCGTCAGCATCGCCGAGGACAGCGCGCCGGAGGTGGTGGCGGAGCCGACCGCCACCGCCCCGGTGGAACGCCCGACCGTGACCGCGTCCAGCGACCCGAACGACCCGAACCTGGGCGGTCCCGTCGCCGTGGAGGGCGAGAAGACCAACGTCACCGACCAGACCACCGGCGTGCAGGCCACGTTCTTCGTCGCCTCGAAGCAGTTCGGCACCAGCGTGAACTTCACCCTGGCGAGGCTGCCCGGGCCGCGGGCCTGCCGCCTGGTGGTGGTGCGGAAGAACAACACCAGCGAGGTGATCTCCACCTGGTCGGTGCCGGGCACCGGCTACGGCACCAACGCGAACTCCGAGGCCCTGACCCTGTCGGCCACCACGTCCACCCGCAAGACGGAGATCAAACAGTTCCAGGTGCAGTCGGTGGACGCCTCGGGGGTGGCGAGCCCGCTGGTCACCGTGCCGATGTAATTTCCACCGCCCGATCGGCGCCGGTTGACGACAATGACCGGCGCCGATCGGTTGTGCCGTTCTCCGGAAATCGCCGTCCCGAACCGGGACACGGATTCCGCGCGGGATCGGTTCAACTATTCCCTGTGAAATTGACCACCGTTCCGCATTCAACCTTGACAGCCGTCGCGCCGTATTACCCGGCGTACTGCCGAGAATGAGGAGGGCACGTGGCACAGCTGAAGCGAACCGCCATCGTCGCGAGCGCGATGGTCGCACTGACGGCCTGCGCTCCCGCGGGTTACGACGGGGCGAACTCGAGCGCGGCCGAGCCGGTCGCCGTCGCCGCGGCCGAACCCACCGCGGCGGCCGAGCCCGAGGTCTCGGCGTCCCCGGAGGCTCCGGCGGCCGACGTGCCGCCCCCGGCCGACGTGGAACTGACCGAGGAGCTCAACGGCAGGAAGGTCGCCCGGATGGGCAGCGTGGTCACCGACCAGGACGGCTGGATCCTCTACCGCTTCGACAAGGACACCAACGACCCGCCGACGTCGAACTGCGTCGACAAGTGCGCCGAGGTGTGGCCCCCGGCGCTGACCGACGGCAACCCGGAGCTCAACGGCGTCTCCGACGACAACGTCGGCACGGTCACCCGGCAGGACGGCACCCGGCAGATCACCCTCGACGGCTGGCCGCTCTACCGCTACATCGGCGACAAGAAGCCCGGCCAGTGGAAGGGCCAGGGCGTCGGCGGCACCTGGTTCGTGGTCGCCCCGGACGGCAAGAAGAACCTGACCTGCCTGCCGACCGGCACTCCCAAGCCGGTCGCCCCGCCCTCGGACGACAAGGCCGAGCAGGGCGGCGGCGACTACTCGTACTGATCCCGCCGGACCCGGTGGCCGGTCGTAGCCGGGGAGGGCGCGGCCGGCCACCGGGCGGGGGCGCGACGGCCGGCGCGCCGGCGACGCCGCGTCCCGACCCCGCGGGGCCGACCCCGCGGGGCCGGCGCCCGGTGCGGGTCGCCCGCCCGCAGGCGGAGGAACGACCACGGATTTCCCCGGGCGGACGAGGGCGGCGGGCGCGCTCATGCCAGCGGGCGCGCACCGCCGAGGTCCCCCCACCCCGCACCCACGGCCGGGCACCGGCCGGTCCGCCCGGTGGAGAGGCACCGCCGGCGCCCCGTGCGCCGGCGGTGTCGTCGGTCGCGCGGGCGGGGCGTGACAGCATGTGCGGGTGACCGGGACCGAACCGACCGCCCGTCGGGAGCTGCGCCCGCCGGCCGGGTACCGGCTGGCCGCGTCGGTCCGGGCGCTGACCTTCAGCCCGTACGACCCCTGCGCGCGGATCGCGGCGGGCACCTTCTGGTGGGCCACCCGCACCCCCGACGGGCCGGCCACCCTCGCCCTGCGGCCGGTCGGCGGCGACCTGCTCGCCGAGGGCTACGGCCCGGGCGCCGACTGGGTCATCGAGCGGGCGGACGCCGTCGCCGGGCTGCGCGACGACCTCACCGGGTTCGCGGAACTCGCCGCCGGCCACCCCGTGGTGGCACGGCTGGCGGCCCAGCACCGGGGGCTGCGGATGCCGGCGACCGGTCAGGTCTTCCCCCGGCTGCTCCGGGCGGTCTTCGAGCAGAAGGTGACCGGCAAGGAGGCGTACCGGGCGTACGCCGCGACCGTGCGGCACTTCGCCGAGGCGGCGCCCGGACCGATGCAGCCGCTGCTGCTGCCGCCGGAGCCGGCGGCGGTGGCCGCCACCCCGTACTGGGTGTTCCATCCGTTCGGGGTGGAGCAGCGCCGGGCCGACACGCTGCGCCGCGCCGCCGCCGTCGCGGACCGGCTGGAACGCTGCGCGGACTCCGCCGAGGCCACCCGCCGGCTCACCGCCGTCGCGGGCATCGGGCCGTGGACCGCCGCCGAGGTGGTGCGGATCGCGTACGGCGACCCGGACGCGGTCAGCGTCGGCGACTTCCACGTGCCGAACACGGTGGCCTGGGCCCTCGCGGGCGAGCCGCGCGGCGACGACGCCCGGATGCTGGCCCTGCTGGAGCCGTTCCGGGGGCACCGGGGGCGGGTGTGTGTGCTGTTGGCGGCCGGGGGCGTCCAGGCGCCGAAGTACGGGCCCCGGATGCCGATCCGCTCCTTCGCCCGGTTCTGACCGCCGCTCTCCGCCCGCAAGCCGCGCCACCGGTGGCCGCCCGCAAGCCCCCGCCACCGGTGACTGCCCGCACGCCGCGCCACCGGGGACCGCCCGCAGGCCGCGCCCTCGCGGGACCGGGTCGGCGGTGACGCGCCGGAGGGGTCAGGAGCGGGCGCAGAGGCGGCGCAGGGTGCGGCCGAGCCACCAGGCGTACGCGTGCTGGAAGGCCCGGCCCGCGGGCCCGGCCGCGCGCATCACCCAGCGGTCGGGACGGCTGAACGCGACCACCTCGAACCAGACGCGGCCGGCGGCGTCGCGACCGACCACGAACGCCTCCTCACCGCTGGCCGGGTGCCCGGGCAGCGTGCCGTAGCCGAAGCCGGCCCGCCGGTCGTCGTCGACGGCCCAGACCACCTCGCAGGGCGCGGCCAGCCGCAGCGGCCCGACGCCCAGCCGGGAGACCACCCGCACCCCGGGCGCCGCGCGCTCGGCTGCCGCGTCCATCCGGATGCCGGCCGCCCGGTGCAGGCGCCAGCCGAGTACGGCCGCCCCGGCGGCGGCGAAACACGAGTCGGGCAGCCGTACCCGGTGCCGCACGTGCCGCCACCCGGGCGGCAGCTCCCCGGTGCGGGTGGCACCGACGTGCGGATAGGTCAGTGCCGGCACGGCGCGCACCCCCACGGCTCGACGGGACCCCGCCAGCGTACGGCCGGCGCCGGCGGGACGCCCGCCGGGCGTGGCGACGGTGGACGGGGCGGCCGCCAGACGCGGCGACGACCGGACGGGGCGGCCGCCGGGCGGGAGGTCCGGCTCGCCCTGGCGACGGTGACGCCGCGCATCGGCGTCGGTGGCGGCGTGCGCAACTTCAGGGAAGTAGTGGCCTCCGCCAGCCCTGAGGCCACTATTTCCCGGAAGTTGTCCGCATCCCGGCGGAGGCGGGGCCGGGGTGCGGACAACTTCCGGGAAATAG
>NZ_JBPQTP010000051.1:0-43251 GCF_051386395.1 Micromonospora sp. URMC 106 | reverse complement strand
CCCCCCCGACAGTTACCACCACCGACACCACCAAGCGTCATGCCCGCATCCACGTCCGCCGCCCGTCGGCGTCTGACACACCGGTCGCAGCGGCCGTCGTCACCGTGAGCGCCGACCTCGTTGGCATGGCTGCGCCCGCCCCGGCAGCCGCCCTGCCCTGCCGCCGCTCACAGCGGCAGGCGCGACGCGCTGCCGAACGCGTCGCCCACACCCAGCCAACAGCGTGGCAGGGATCAGGTCGGTCGGGTTGCCTTGCCGTCGAGCCACAGGGTGTCGGTGGCGTCGCGGTGCGAACCGGCGGAGCCGACATGCTTGGCGCTGATCTTCGAGCCGTTCTTGATGACGTGGACCAGGGCCATCGCGTGGCCGCGGCCGAGGCCGTAGTCGTCTTTGAGCCAGTCCACGATCACGCCGGCCTTGACGCCGGCGGTGCGGTAGCCGCGTTGTTCTGCCTCGTCGACAAGAGCACGTGGGGTCTTGCCGGTCTTGTCCTCGATGGCGTCGAGATATGCCTGGAAGGACATGTGCTCAGCCTCCGATTCGATAGTGCAGGTGAACCACGCCGGTGCGGAAGGTCGTGGCGCCCTCGAGCGTCATGGCGATCCGCTTGCCCTGCTCGGGGAACAGCCGCATCCCGTCGCCGAGCGCGATGGGAAACACCATCAGGTGCAGGTCGTCGATCAGCCCGGCCTCAAGCAGGGTTCGGACGACGGAGATGCTGCCGGAGGTGTTGATGTGGCGACCTGGCATCTGCTTGAGTTCGGTAAGCCGCCGCACCAGGTCGCCGTCGAGGACCTCGCTGTTGGCCCAGTCAGGCGCGGTCAGGGTGGTGGCAGCCACGATCTTGCGGATGCCGTTCATGGCATCGGCCATCGGTCCTGTCTGCCTGGCCCAGTAGCCGGCGAACTCCTCGTAGGTGCGCCGGCCCAGCAGCATGGTGTCGGCGTCGGCGATCAGCCCGCCGATGGCCGCTGTCGCCTGGTCGTTCATGTGCTCGAACGTCCACTGCTCGGGGGCGCCCACTACGCCGTCGGCGGAGATGAACAGCCCGGCCACGATCTTGCGGTGCGTCACGTCGGTGTCCTTCGCTCACGAGGGGGTGATGACGACTACTCTCCGCAAGCACCAGGAGACGATCAAGGCAAGCTTGAAGCACGACCGTTGCGCCACGTTCAACGATCGGCAGGTTCGTTGATGTTGGAGCGCCCGCCGGCTGCCGGAAATCAACGACGACCATTCCGAACGGACCCGTCGATTCGTAGTACCGAAGCGCCCCGCCGACTCCATCGAACGGGAACCGTCGGTCGATGACAGGCCGAAGCTGGTACGCGGCGATGATCTCGTTCAGCTGGATGAACTGCGCATAGCTTCCCACTGCCAACGCCCCACGATTGCCCGACGGGCACTCGGGTTGTCGAAGGGTCCCCGGTGACAGCCGGTGAAGTACGCTTCGCCAGCCAACCCACCGCGAAACCGGCGAGGACGTGATCGTCCGGCGCGATGCTGACGCCGCCGGGCGGCTCGACCTGCAGTCCCCCGGATCAGGGGCGGAGGATCTTCGCCTTCTGTCGGGCGTAGTAGGCGCGGGCGCGGTTGCGGTCGCCACAGTCCTTCGTGTTGCACCAGCGGCGGTTCCGCCGCGGTGAGGTGTCGAGATAGACCCAGCCGCACTTGGCGTCCTCGCACTGGTGGAGGCGGTCGAGGTCGTCGCGCTGGGTGAGCTCCACCAGCCCGCGGACGATGCGATTGCGGGGCAAGCCGAGGTCGGTTTCCCGGTCTCGCCACTGCCAGCGGTCGCCCGAGCGAACCAGGTCGGCCGCGGCGATCGCCGCCCGGTACATGCCCGCGAGGTCTGCGGCGGCTTCGGGGTCGTCCTCGACGAGAACCGCGTAGGCCCGCTCGCGCGCTTCGATGACCTGTTGCCGTTCCCGCTCGGCGCGGGCGTCGTCCTGGCCGGCGAGGTCGCGCAGGGCCACGGCCTCGTCTCCGCTGATCAGCTCGGACTCGATGCACCAGTCGACGACGTCGGAGAAGGTTCTCAGCTTCTCCGTGCGTTCGCTCCCGCCGAGGCGCCAGTCGACGGTGTTCACCAGGTCGAGCATGCGGTCGCCCGCGATGTGACCGAACCTCACCACCAGCTCCTCTCATGGTTGAAAGCATTATTGCATGTGAGACGATCCCCTGGCATGCTCATGCCCGATCGCAAGAACACCCATGAGAACATCACCGGGAGCCTGATCGTGCCTGCCGCCGCCCCACGCAGATCGTTCGCTGCACTGTGGGCGTCCCAAGCGTCCTCGAACCTCGCCGACGGGCTGCTGCAGGCCGCGGCGCCGCTGCTCGTCGCCACGCTGACCCGTGACCCGCTCGTGGTGGCGGGCATGACGGTGGTGCAGTTCCTGCCCTGGCTGATCGCAACCCTCCCCGCCGGCGCGCTGGCCGACCGGGTGGACAGGCGTCGGATACTCACCGCCGGCAACTGGCTGCGCGCGGCCGGGTTCGCGCTGCTCGCCGTGGCCCTGGCGAACGGATGGCGGCACGTCGCACTGCTCTACGCCGCCGTGTTCCTGGCCGGTTGCGCCGAGACGCTGGTCGACAACGCCGCTCTGACCATCCCGCCCCGCCTCCTGCCACGCGAGCGGCTCGAGCGCGCCAACGGCCGGTTGTTCGCGACCCAGTCCGTCATCAACACCTTCATCGGCCCGCCTGCCGGGGCGGCGTTGTTCGCGCTGGCAGCATCGGCGGCCTTCTACACGGGCGCGGCCGCGTTCGCCCTCGCCGGCCTGGCAGCTCTGCTGCTGCCCGCGCTGCGCCCCACCAGCGAGGAACACGAGCGCCGCCACTCGACCCCGACCACCATCACCCAGGACATCCGGGCCGGGTGGGCCCACTTCTGGCGGCACGACCTGCTGCGCCGGGTCGCGTTCATCTCGGCGGCAATCAACTTCTTCGGCGCGGCCACCGGCGGAGTGCTCGTTCTGCTGATCACCGGCCCGTACCACGTGCCCATGTCGCAGTACGGCCTGTTCATCGCCGTTCCCGCCGCCGGCGCGATCGCCGGCTCGCTGCTCGCCGAACACGTCGTGCCCCGCATCGGCGGGGGCCCCATCACCTGGCTCGCCGCCCTCACCCCGGCCGCCAGCTACGCCATCCTCGGCCTGGGGCACAACACGCCCCTCGCCCTTGCCGGCATGTTCTGCGCCGCCATCGCCGCCTCACTGAACCAGATCGTCGTCAGCACCCTGCGCCAGGCGGCAGTCCCCGACGAACTCCTCGGCCGCGTCACCGCCGCCTACCGCCTGGTCGTCCTGGGTGTCATCCCCCTCGGCGCCCTCGCCGGTGGCTTGCTCGGACGCAGCCTGGGGATCCGCGCCCCCTTCATCGCCGCAGCCCTCGGACTCGTGCTCGCCGCGCTCCTGCTCGCCTCCCGGGTCACCACCCGAGCCCTCCGAGACGCCGAGACGACACATCGCCCCTGCAGGACCCAGCCATGCCGCTGAGTCTGTCCCACGCCGCCTTCGACACCCGCGGTCCCCACGCCATCGCCGAGTTCTGGCGCTCTGGGACGCCCATGACCCTGGGCGGGCCGCTTCGTCGCCGGGCTGCACGGCGAGCCGGTCGACGACCCGCGCCCCAACGCCCTCCTCGCGGTCACCGTCGCGTCGGTCCCACCGGAATGTCCCCGCGCAGCGTGATGCGGTGCATGACACGGCGCTGGTCGTCGTAGTCCCGGTTGGCATAGTGCGCGGTGCTCCGGTTGTCCCACATGGCCACGTCACCCGGCTGCCAGCGGTGCCGCACGATGTGCTCGGGCTTCGTCAGATGGGCGTAGAGCAGATCCAGGATTGCCCTGCTCTCGTGCTCGGAGACACCCACGATGTGCGCGGTGAAGCCGGGATTGACGAAGAGGCTGCGGCGGCCGGTCTCGGGGTGCACCCGGACCACGGGATGCTCGACCGGGTCGAGCCGGGTGACCAGATCGCCGTCCCAGACGTTGCCCTGCCCGCCCCGACGCTGTGCCAGGTAGTAGCCGAACTCGCGGGTGCCGTCGTGCACGGCGGTGAGCTGGTCCACGAGCTGCCGCACCGGTGCGGCCAGGGAGTTGTAGGCCAGCTCCGCGTCGGCCCAGTTGGTGTCGCCGCCGGTCGGGGGCAGGGTCACCGCCCGCAGGATCGAACCCAGCGGTGGTCGCTTCATGAAGGTGACGTCGGTGTGCCAGACGTCGGCGAATCCGTTGTCGGCGCTGTCCAGCGCGTACACCTCGGGATGCGCCTCGTCGACGCCCTCCACCACCGGGTGGGACACGGTCAGCTCGCCGATGCGGCGGCCGAGGTTCACCTGGGCGTCGTCGTCGAGCCGCTGGTCACGGAAGAACAGCACCTTGCGGTCGACCAGCGCGGCGCGGACGGCGCGGACCTCGGCGTCGCTCGCGTCGGCCAGGTCGACGCCGTGCACCACCGCGCCGAAGTGCGGGCCCAGCGGCTCGAGCTTGAGGTCGAGAAGGGTCGATGTCATCGATAGTCTCCAATCGAAAGTGGCGGGCCGAGGGCCCGGGAACTGTCAGGCGGCCGCCGCGCGCACGGCGTGGCCGACCTGGGCGCGCAACGCGGCGTACTCGGGCAGGCCGCGCAACTCGTCCGGCGTGATGCCGGCGCGGGGCAGGTTGACCGGCAGGTCCAGGACGATCCGGCCTGGCCGGGAGCTGAGCACGACGATCCGGCTGCCGAGGAAGACGGCCTCGTCGACGCTGTGGGTGACGAACACGCAGGTGCGACCGGCCTCGTGGCTGACCCGGCGCAGATCCTCCTGGAGGCGCTCCCGGGTCAGCGCGTCGAGAGCCGCGAACGGCTCGTCGAGCAGCAGGAGCGGATTGTCCACGGCGATCGCCCTCGCGATAGCGACACGTTGCTGCTGCCCGCCGGAGATCTGCCAGACCCGGCGGTCGGCCACGTCGTACAGGCCCACCCTGGCCAGCAACTCGGCCACTCGGGCCCGGCGCGCCTGCGCCGGGACGCCGGCGTACCGCAGGGCGAGCTCGATGTTGCCGCCCACCGTACGCCATGGCAACAGCCGTGGCTGCTGGAACACCATGCCGGCACCGCGGCCTGGGCGGGGTGGGACGCCGCCGGCCCGCACCGCGCCGGCCGTCGGCTCCTCGAAGCCGGCGATGAGACGCAGCAGGGTGCTCTTGCCGCAGCCCGAGGCCCCGACCAGGACGAGGAACTCGCCGGCCGGCAGGGTCAGGGTGATCGTGCCGACGGCGACCACGTTGCCGTAGGAGTGTTGGACGTCGGTCAGCGCGACGGCGGCGGGTTCAGCCGAGGGCACCGGGCAGACCCTTGACGTAGATCGCCTTCTGGAACGTCGCGAGGTCCGGCACCGCGTCGATCTTTCGCTGGCTCTTCAGGAACTCGGCGGCGCTGACCAGGTTCTCGGCGAGCCGGCCCACCTTCGCCTCGGTGCCGAGCCACTCGTCGGTGACCAGATCGGCGGGGCGCAGGAAGACCCCCTGGCTCAGCTGCCGCTGCGCGTCGGCGGCACTGATGTTGAGTTCGGCGCCGACTGCGGCGGCTGCCTTGGCCGGCTCGGTGGCGATCAGGTCGAGGGCCTGGCTCTCCGCCTTGCGCCACGCGTTCACCGCCTCGGGGTGCGCTTCGGCGAACGCGGTGGAGACGACGCCCAGATCCAGGGTCGGCTTGCCCGCTGCTGCCAACTCGCGACTGCTGACCAGGACCCGCCCGTCCTTCTTCAGGTCGTCGAGGGCGGGCAACCAGGTGTACGCGGCGTCCAGGTCGCCTCGGGTCCATGCGGCGACGATGTCCTGCGGTTCGAGGTCGACCAGCGTCACCTCGGACTCCTTGATCCCGGCCCGGTCGAGCGCGGCGAGCAGGCTGTAGTGCGAGGTCGACGCGAACGGGGTGCCGATCTTCTTGCCGCGCAACCCGTCCACCGACGTGACGCCGGCGGCGTTGCGGGCCACCAGGGCCTCGTTGTCACCGGCCACGTCCAGCACGAACGCCACCTGGTACGGGATGTGCAGCGGCGCCGAAAGCCCCCGCGCCACCGGGCTGGACCCGATGGCCGCGATGTCGACGCTCTTGGCGACGAAGGCAGTGTTGATGCTCGCGCCGGAGTCGAACTTGGTCCAGGTGATCTCGTAGTCAGGTAGCGACTTCTCCAAGAGGCGCTGGTTCTTCACGATCAGGTCGCCGCTGGGGAATGCCTGGTAGGCGATCCGGATGGTCTTCTTGGCAGGGTCGGTGTTCCCACTGGCAGCACCGCTGCCGCAGCCGGTCGTCGCGGCGAGCAGTGCGACGGCGAGGATGGGGAGGAGTTTCTTCACAGGGGTTCCTTCTGGGTCAGGCGGTGTGTCCACGCCAGGGGATGAGCAGGTTCTCGGCCGCCCGCAGCAGGGCGTCGATGAGCAGGCCGGACAGGCCGATGGCGAAGAGTCCGAGGACGACCACGTCGGTCTGGGAATAGCGCTGGGCGTCGCGAATCATGCCGCCGATGCCCGGAACACCGTTGATGGTCTCGGCCGCCACGACCGAGGAGTAGGCCACGCCCACGGCGAGCCGGATGCCGGTGAAGATCTCCGGCAGCGCGCTCGGTAGTACGACGTCACGGACCGCCGCCGAGCGGCTGGCACCCAGCGCCCGGGCGGCCTCGACCAGACCGACGGGCGCGGCGTGCACCGCCGCAGCCGTGGCGACGGCGACGGGGGGCAACGCGGCGATCGCGAGCAGCCACAGCTTCGGCGTCTCGTCGATGCCGAACCAGATGATGAACAGGCTGAAGTAGGCCAGCGGCGGCAACGCCCGGACGAACGTGACCACCGGCTCGACCACGAGCCGGATCCCGGACACCGTGCCGAGCACCACGCCGAGCAGCAGACCGCCGGCGACGCCGATGGCGGAACCGACGAGGATCCGTCGAAGGCTGACGCCCAGGTGCTCGACGAGCAGGTAGCCGCTGTAGCCGCGAACGCCCCCGTGCACCGTGGAGGTCTGAATCAGCTGATGCCACACCGCGGCCGGCGGCGGGATGAACGTGGGATTCCGCATGACGCGGGCGGTGATTTCCCACAGGCCGACCAGGACGATGAGCGCCAGCACCCGGAGCAATATGCGACGGCGCTGCCCGGATCCACGGGACACTACGGGTTCGGGGCCTGCTGGCGCCTCGGGTCTCGGCGCCGTGGCGACATCGATGGAGGCGGTCACCACTCACCCCGGGTGGTCCGGCCCAACGACAACCGGCGCAGGCAGGTGTGGGCGAAGATCATGTCGGGTCCTCGGGTCGACGGTGGATGGACGGCCCCACGCCGCCGGTGGTGCCGGGACGACGGGGATACGGCGACAGGACGCGGCGCCGCTCGGGCACGCCCTCATGCGGGGGTGACGACGGCCGGCACGGCGGCTACGTGAACACGCGGAAGGCAGGCGGCGCTGTCACGGCGGTACGGGCTGCCGCCGGTCGGGGCAGGGCGACGGTTCCGCGTTCGTCGGCAGGGTCAGGCGTCGCGGTCGCTCGCTGACGCCGGCGGCCTCAACAGGCGCTGCTGCACACCCGGAGGAAGTCGACGAAGCGGCGCCGGATCAGACGCGTGCTCCGGTTCATGCCGATGACAGTAGCCGTCACCTCCTCGCCCAGTCAGCAGGTGTGTGACCGCGCTCACCCATATTTCCCATAGGTTAGGAGGGTTAATGGTCTCCGTTGCCGCCCTGTCACCGAAGAGGCTTCCGGCGTGCGCCACCTGCCAGGTCACGGCGGCGACCCGTGGGCGCGTCGTGTTTGTCTTCCTCAACGCACCATGCAGGGCGCCGGCATCGCCGCCTACACCCGGCGCAGAACACTAGTGCTGTGTCCACAAACGTTCACCGGGTTCGTCGGTGCTGAATTGTCGTACGGGTGGTGTTGGGTGCGGGTTGTGCCTCGTCGTCGGGATTCGGCTGCGCCTGCGGCGGTGTATCGCACTGCTCGTGTCGCGGTGCGGGTGACGCCCGCGCAGCGGCGGCGGTGTTTCGGGCTGCTGCGCTCTGCCGGTGACGTGTGGGCGTGTGTGTTGGAGGTCAACGCGTGGCGGCGCCGCCGCCAACACCCGCCGCTGGCCGGCTATCAGGAGTTGTGTCGGGAGTTGTCGGCGTCGGGTCCGGGCACGTTCGCCGAGTTGGACTCGACCGGGGCGCGGTCGGTGTTGCGCCGGTTCTCGGATGCGTGGTTCGCGGCGGCGAAACGCCGTAAGGCCCGTGAGACGTCGGCGCGGTTTCCGCGTCGGCGGCGGGGGTTGGTGCCGGTGCGCTGGTATCACGGCACGTTCACCCTCGACAGCCACCGCGTGCGCATCCCCACCGCGAAAGGCACGCCGCCGTTGCGGGTACGCCTGGCCCGGCAGGTGCCCTATCCGGTCGGGCAGGTCCGCTCGATCACCCTGCTGTGCGAGGGCGGGCGGCTGTTTCTCGACGTCACCGCTGAGATCCCGGTCGCGGTGTACCCGCCGAATGAGGGACCGGACCCGGGCAGGGTGGCGGGTGTGGACGTCGGCATCATCCACCCCTACGCCGTCGCCGGCGTTGGCGGGGAGGCGTTGTTGGTGTCGGGGCGGGCGATCCGCGCCGAACACCGCATGCACCTGGCCGACACCAAAGCCCGCCACCGCACCGTCGCCCGTCGGGCGCCGAAGCCGGGCCAGCGCGGGTCGCGCCGGTGGCGCAAGTACCGGGCTCGGGCCTCGGGTGGTGCAGGGGCGGCATCGGCGGCGGGTGCGGCAGGCCCAACACGAAGCCGCCCGCACCGTCATCACCTGGGCCGTCGGCCAGCGGATCGGGGTGCTGCACGTCGGCGACCCCCGCGGCGTCCTCAACCAGCCAGCCGGACGGCGACACAACCTACGGCTACGGCAATGGCAGATCGGCCGACTCCTGCAGATCCTGACCGACAAGGCCACCCTCGCCGGCATCACCGTCCACCTCGTCGACGAACGCGGCACCTCGTCGACCTGCCCCACCTGCCACCGACGCGTGCCGAAGCCGCGTGGGCGCACCCTGACCTGCCCGCACTGCACCTTTTCGGGCCATCGCGACCTCGTCGCGGCGGCCAGCATCGCCACCCGCGCCCCGGGCGGCGGACCCACCACCCCGGCAGATGTCATGGTGCCTGGGGTGGTCACGCACCGTCGAGCCGGCCGGCACCTCCCCGGCGCCGGCCGTTCCCGACGTGACCCCCGCCGCCCACCCCGGCGACGCGAGGATCAAGATGGCCCGCGGTGGCCCGCCCCACCCACCGGTGGGGAGTCGCTCGCCTCACGGCGAGGATCCACAACATTGCACCGGACACCCGGTGAACGTCAGTGGACACCGCACTAGCTGGAAGGCCTGGAGCGCGGCTCGGGTCTGAGCCGGCGAGACGACGCCGCGTGGCCGGCGGGCGGCGACGTGCGCCCGCGCCCGATAGGCGGTCTGGCGGACCGCCGCCGGGGTCTTGTCCACGGCTTCGGCGATCTCGTCGTACTCCAGGTCGAACACCTCGCGCAGCACGAACACCGCCCGCTCGATCGGCTGAAGCGTCTCCAGCACCAGCAGCATCGCCATCGACATGCTGTCGGCCAGTTCGACGTCGTCGGCCACATCAGGCGCGGTCAGCAGCGGCTCGGGCAGCCACGGCCCGACGTAGGACTCCTTTCGCCGTTCGAGCGCACGCAGCCGGTCCAGCGCCTGCCGGGTGACGATCCGCACCAGGTAGGCGCGCTTCTCCCGGACGGCAGCCAGATCGACGTCCACCCATCGCAGCCAGGCCTCCTGCAGGACGTCCTCCGCGTCGGCGGCCGAGCCGAGCATCTCGTAGGCGACGGTGAACAGCAGGTTGCGATGCGTGACGAACACCTCGGTCGCGGAACCCGCGGACTCCACGTGGCCAGCGTGATCGAGCGGCTCGGCTGTCTCCGCCGTTCGTTCGCTGCGCTGGCTCATGCCCGGCTCCTGCCTGTTCGACCTCGGCCCTGCCACACGCACTGGACGCCGCGCCCGCCGCTTTCGTAACACCCGCGAGCGGTGACCCATGTCATACACCCGCGTTGTTACGGGGTCCGGGTCGCCTGCGTCCTGTGCTCGTCAGGACGCCGGGCGAACGATCCGCGCGGCACGCAACACCACGAGTGAGGACGAAGTCATGGCAACCACGAAGGCGCGGGCCACGGCGGCCGATTCGCGTCGCTGGGCCGCGCTGCTCTTCATAGGGTTGGCCCAGCTCATGATCGTTCTGGACGGGACGGTCGTGAACATCGCTGCCGTCGCTCCAGCGGGACCTGGGTATCTCCGACGGTGACCGTCAGTGGATCATCACCGCGTACACGCTGGCCTTCGGCAGCCTGCTGCTGCTGGGCGGTCGGATCGCCGACCACACCGGCCGTAAGCGGGCCTTCCTGATCGGCTTGCTCGGCTTCGCCGGCGCATCGGCGCTCGGCGGCGCGGCGGACAACTTCGAGATGCTGCTGAGCGCGCGTGCGCTGCAGGGCGCGTTCGCCGCGCTGCTCGGGCCGTCCGCGTTGTCGCTGCTGACCGTGACGTTCACCCGGCCCGAGGAACGCGCCAAGGCGTTCGGGATCTGGGGCGCCATCACCGCCGTGGGTGGCGCGATCGGGCTGCTGGCCGGCGGGGCGCTGACCGACTACCTGGACTGGCGCTGGTGCCTGTACGTCAGCGTCCCGATCGCCCTGATCGCCGCGGTCGGCGGGTACGCCCTGCTGGGCGAGTCGCGGCGCGAGGGCAGGGCCCGGTTCGACATTCCCGGCGTGCTGTTGGTGACCAGCGGGCTGGTCGCGATCGTGTACGGCACGAGCCAGGCGGAGTCCGACGGCTGGGGCTCGGCGAAGGTCATCGGTCTGCTGGCCGCGGGCGCCGTGCTGCTCGCCGGGTTCGCCATCGTCGAGATCCGGGCGTCGCAGCCGATGCTGCCGCCGCGCCTGATCGCCAACCGCACCCGCGGTGGCGCCTATCTGAGCGTGGGACTGGCCATGGTCGGAATGTTCGGGGCGTTCCTCTTCATGACCTACTACTTGCAGGCCGTCAAGGGATACTCGCCGATCAGGACGGGCGTGGCCTTCCTCCCGATGACCGTTGCGGTCCTGGTGTCGGCCGGCGGGCTCGCCACCCGGCTGCTGCCCAAGGTCCCGCCGCGGATGCTGATCGTGCCGGGCATGCTGCTCGTCGCCTCGGGCATGCTGTGGCTGCGCACCATGGAGACCGACACCGCCTACGTCGAGGGCGTGCTGGTCTCGGGACTCCTGCTCGGCTTCGGAGCGGGCCTGATCATGCCGGTGGCCTTCAACTACGCCACCCACGGCATCGACCGGCGCGACGCGGGCGTCGCCTCGGCCAGCGTCAACACCGCACAGCAGATCAGCAGCTCGATCGGCACGGCGTTGCTCAACACCATCGCCACCAGCGCGACCGCGGACCACCTGGCCTCACATGCCTCGCAGGGCAGGAGCCCGGCTCTCGCCAAGGAGGCGATGTTGGAGGGTTTCGCGACAGCCGGCACCTGGGCCGCCTGGATCCTCCTGGGCGGCGCGCTGATCGTCGCTGTCCTGATGAACACCCCGCGCGCCAACCATCAGGCCGTAACCGCGAACGCGGGCAGCGCCGAGGACGCCGAGCCGCTGCTCGCACACACCTGACGTCGGCGGATCCCCGTCACCCATCCGGCGCGATCAAGGAATCCTCCGCCGGGAGAATTCCTTGATCGCGCCGCAGCCTTTTCTGGGGTGCAGGCAACGTGGCGTTCTGGCAGGCGCCCGCGGGCAGTCCCGGCGGGGAGGCGCGCGGGTGGGCTCAGCGCTTCGCGAGTGCTTCGCGTCTGATCCACTGGAACAGGGTGGGGTTGCTGTCGGTGGTGATGACGCTGACGGTGGTGCGGGCGCAGCGGTCGTCGTGCAGCATGGCCAGCATGCTGGCGGCCAGGTCGACACGGGCCGTGAACCTGCCGTCGGCGTGGCCCTCGACGAGGGTGTAGTCGGTGACCGACGGCAGATGGTAGAGCCCGCTCGGGCGTAGGATCGTCCAGTCAAGATCGCTGGCGCGGACCAACGCCTCCATCCGGCGCATGTCGTCGTACATCGTCTTGCCCAGCACCCGCGTCACGTATGGCATCAGCACTCGGTTGAACAGGAACCCGCCGTCGGAGTACGGGTGGGGGTCGACGCCGCTTGAACTGACGACGGCGAGCCGACGTACCCGATGCCGTTTCATCGCAGCGACAATGTTGGCTACACCACGCGAGTAGGTGAAGATCGGCTGCTTCCCCGCTGTCACCCCGAGCGTCGACAGCACGGCATCCCGCTGCGCCACTGCGCTGTCGACGGCCGCTGGATCGAGCACGTCGGCACCGACCACCTCGAGCCGATCATGACGCAGGGGAAACGAGTCCGGCTGGCGGGTGACTGCGGTGACCTGGTGCCCTGCATCCAGTGCCTGGCCGGTGAGCAGGCGGCCGGTGGGACCATTTGCTCCGAAAACGGCGATACGCATGACCACTGCCCCTCTGGTTGCTCTTGAATGTCCTGGTCAGAAGCTGCAGGCTCGCGGCAGCCGAGGAGCGCCTGGCGTACGTTTCGTTTCCTTTACGCGGCGAGGCCCGAGCCTTGCTTCCCCGAGACGAGACAGCCCGGCCGTCCTGTGACGTGTGCGGCACCGACTGAGCCCGTCGACGGCCATCCGGGCCCCCTGCCTCATGCACTTGACTGCGAAGGGCATCGGGGTGAGCTCGGGGAGCGGTGCTGGTCACGTCGGACGCGGGATTCTCACTGCGACGCGGGGCTTTGCCGCCGGCCTACGTCCGAGTCTCCTGGCCACCGCCTGCCGGCGCACTGCTGAAAGAAGGCTGGGGGGTATCGGCGGCAGCGAACGCACACCGATCGCTTGCCGGCTGTCGCGCCTTCCATGTCACAGCCGGTCAGGGCTGTCTCGTCCTGGTAGGTGGAGACAGACACTAACGTCGGAGGTGACGGTCATGCGGGTATTCGTGGCCGGTGGGGCCGGGGTGCTGGGGCGGCGGCTGGTGCCGCAGCTGGTGACACGCGGCCACGAGGTGGTAGCAACGACGACGAGCGCGGCCAAGCGGCCCCTGTTGGCGCGGCTGGGTGCTGAGGCGGTCGTGATGGACGGACTGGACGCGATGTCGGTCGGCGAGGCGGTGGCCCGGGCCCGACCGGACACGATCGTGCACCAGATGACCGCTATCTCGGGCAAGCCTGACATGAAGCACTTCGACCGCTGGTTCGCCACCACCAACCGGCTACGCACCGAGGGTACCGACCACCTGCTGGCCGCCGCCGAAGCGACCGGTGTGTCTCACTTCGTCGCGCAGAGCTACGCCTCGTGGAACGGCATCCGCGAGGGCGGATGGGTGAAGACCGAAGAAGACCCGCTGGATCCCACCAGCACGGGCAAGGGAGCGCAGGCGATCCACCACCTTGAGGACGTGGTCCTCAAGGCCGGTGGCGCGGTCCTGCGGTACGGCGCGTTCTACGGACCGGGCGCCACCGACGATCAGGTCGAACTCGTGCGCAAGCGGCAGTACCCGATTGTCGGAAGCGGCGAGGGCCACAGCTCGTGGGTACATCTCGACGATGCGGCCAGCGCCACGGTCCTGGCCGTGGAGCGCAAGGTGCAGGGTGTGTTCAACATCGTCGATGACGAGCCGGCCCCGGCCAACCAGTGGCTGCCCTATCTGGCGGCGTGCGCGGGAGCGAAGCGGCCGATGCGAGTCCCGGTCTGGCTGGCCCGGCTACTCGCCGGCGAGGTCGCGGTGACGATGATGACCGAGGGGCGCGGCTTCTCCAACGCCAAGGCCAAGCGGGAACTCGGCTGGCAACTGCGCTACCCGTCGTGGCGGCAGGGTTTCAAGGATGAACTGGCGTGAGCAGGGTTGAGGAGTTCGAACGGCTGCGACCGCTGCTGTTCTCCATCGCTTACCGGATTCTCGGTAGCGTGAGCGAGGCCGAGGACACCGTCCAGGAGACCTGGCTGCGCTACGACGCCTCCCCGACCCAACCCGCGTCGACCAAGGCGTTCCTGTCGGCGACGGTGTCCCGGATCGCCATCGACGTGCTGCGCTCGGCGCGCGTGCGGCGGGAGAAGTACGTCGGGCCGTGGTTTCCCGAGCCCCTGCTGGACGACCCGTATGAGGACCCGCAGCGATCCGCCGAGCTCGCCGACTCGGTGTCTGTGGCAGCCCTGTTGCTACTGGAGCGGCTCAGCCCGCTGGAACGGGCGGTCTTCGTGCTGCGGGAGGTGTTCGGGTTCGGCTTCGGTGAGGTCGCCTCGGCGGTGGGCCGTTCCGAGGCGGCGTGCCGCCAACTGGCGGTGCGGGCCCGCCGCCACATGGACGCCGGACGCGCCCGGTTCGCCGCCGACCGCCGGGAGCGGAAGGAACTCGCCAGGCGATTCTTCGATGCCTTCCGGGAAGGCGACCTTGACGGGCTGCGCAACCTGCTCGCCGCCGACGTCCAGATGGTCGGCGACGGCGGCGGCAAGGCCCCGCTCTGGGGCGCGGGCGTATTCGGCGCTGAGAACGTGGCTCGCGTGCTGGCCGCAATCGTCACGCCGTTCATCCGCATCGGCGGCAGCGTGGATACGCATGAGGTCAACGGCCAGCCGGGCGCGATCTTCCGCGACCGGGACGGCAGGGTCGTGAACACCTTGGCGCTCGACATCCTCGACGGGCAGGTTCAAACGATCCGTGCCGTGATCAACCCCGACAAGCTCGGACACCTGGGCCCGGTCGCCGACGCTTGGGCAATCGTTCGCGAGGCGAACCAGGCCCGTTAGCACTCCAGCCGCGCTTGCGTTCTCTGGAGCTCGGGGGCGGTGCTGATGTCCACCCAGGGCCAACCGGCCCTGGGACATGGCCCGCACTCCTTCGGCCTCTCCCCCGACAGGTCGGGTAGCCCCGGTGCATTGCTGCAGCGGGGCTACCTCCTCACAGGCGGAGCCGGTCAGGCGGCCGGTTTGCTGACGTGACTGTCACCAGGGCAGAGAGCCGCGCTCGCCGAAGAACCCACCGGTGGGCCCGTCCGCGCCGAGGGTGGCCAGACGCACCACGACCGCCGCGCCCTGTGCGGCGGTGAGGTGTCCGTTGTGGTCATTGATGTCCGTGGCGCAGTAGCCGGGAGCGGCGGCGTTGACGAGAATGCCGTCCTTGCGCAACTCATTCGCGTACTGCACGGTCAGCGCGTTCAGTGCGGTCTTGGACGGCGAGTACGCGGCCACTGGTGGCAGCCCGGCCAGCGGACTGTCTGGATCGCTGGTGATCGCCAGCGACGCGGCGTCGCTGCTGAGGTTGACGATGCGCGGCGCGTGCGCACGCCGCAGCAACGGGAGCATGGCGTTGGTTACCGTGATCACCCCGAAGACGTTGGTCTCGAAGACCGCCCGGACGATGTCCAGGTCAGCGGTGCTCGGGATCTGCCCGCGGACGTCCAGAGGAGCGTCCTCCCTGGCGCCGGAGATGCCAGCGTTGTTGACGAGCACGTCAAGGTGGCCGAAGCGCTCCTCCACCCACCTCGCGGCCTCATGGACGGTTGCCGGTTCGGTGACGTCCAGGGTGACCGGGTGCGCGTCGCCGCCCGCCGCCCGCACCGCCGTGACGGCCTCGTCGCCGCGTCGCGGGTCTCTGGTGCCGATCAGGACCGTCATACCGAGCGCGGCGAGTTGCTCGGCGGTCGCGCGGCCGATCCCCTTGTTCGCCCCGGTGATCAGCGCGATGTTCCGGTGTGTGGTGTGCTCGTTCAAGCCAAGCTCCTGTCAGAGAGGGTCCGTCCTCACCGAGACGAGGGAGCCCGATCGTTCTGTGACATAGGAGAAGGGTGGCCACGAATAATCGAGCCGGCCGGTAGGGCAGGAGGCCGTAGTCGCCGCCGGAGTTGGGGGATCGTCCCTGGTAGAGCAACTGTAGGTTGCAGGGATCGACGGTCATGGTCTGATCGGCGTTGGCCCGGATCAACTCGCCGTGGCTGATGTCGTTGGTCCAGGTCGCGCCACTGTTGGCTTTGCCGGCGAAGGGGTTGCTCTCGGTTGCGGCCTGCGGTGTCCACGAACCGCCCAGGCTGGTGGCGGTGAACGAGCGGAAGTAGCGCCCCTGTGCGCCGATCGCCTCGACGAGCATGAGGTACCGGTTCTGGCCCTGGAGCTTGTAGACCTGAACCGCTTCGAAGAGGTTGTTGGTCGAGTCGCTCATGATCACCGTCGACGTCGAGCCAAAACTGCCCGGGAAGTTACCGAGGGGCGAGCTGGCCCGGTAGATCCTGCCGTTGTCCCCGGCGAAGAACAGGTACATGTTCGTGTCGTCGCCGATGAGTGCCTGGTCGATGGGTCCGGTCGGGGAGTTCGAGACGCTGCCGGTGAAGAGCGTTTGAGGCGCCGACCAACTGTTCACGTTGGTCGGATCGGTCGACGTTCGGTAGGAGAACGCCGGTCCACCCCACTGGTAGGCCAGCACCCACACGTTCCTCGGAGCGAAGTAGAACAGTGTCGGCGCGACGGCCGCGAACGGCATGGCGTTCTGGCTCGCCGAGGCCATGTCCGACCAGTTCGTGAAGAGACCGAAGTTCATCGAGCCCCACGTCGTACCCGTGTCGTGCGTCGTCCCGTAGACGAGATGCCTGCCGTTGTAGGGGGCGTGGCTGAAGTCCTTGAGCGAGACCCATCCCGATCTCGGGTTGGCCAGGACGCCGGTCGATGTCCAACGGTACGTCGACGGAAGAGCGCACGTGCCGGGCGGCGGCGTCGTCGGGGTGCCCCCGCCGTCGACGCGGACGAGTTGCCACTGCTGGTTGGCGCCGTTCCAGTCGTCGTACTGCACGATGTTCCCACCGTCGGCGGTCGAGGCACCCTGCACCTCCACCACCTTGTTGCTGTGCCGGCTGACCAACCGGACATAGCCACCGTCGGAGTCGGTCAACCGGAACTGCTGGTTGGTCCCGTTGTGATCGGTCCACTGCACGATGCTGGCGCCGTTGGCGGTGGACCAGTTGTAGACGTCCAGCACCTTGCCGGACAGCCGCGACTTCAAGCGGTAGTAGCCGCCGCCCGAATCCACGAACTGCCACTGCTGCTGGTTGCCGTTGTTCCGCGTCCACTGCACGATCCGAGCACCGTCATTCGTGGCCAGATTGTGCACGTCCAACGCCTTGCCGCTGTTGCGGTTGATCAACACGTACCACGCGTTCGTGTCGACTGCCGCCGCGGTGGCGGGCGTCGACACCACGGCCGCCGCGGCGACACCGACGACGACCGCCGTCACACCGGCGGCGACGATCCGCGGCAACCAGCCACGCCGTCGCGGCGGCGGCGCGAGCGATACAGACCTACCAAAGGCAAACATGATCCTCCTCCAGGGACGAGCCGAAGGGTCTTCGACGAGGGTGCATCCGGCGACGCGTGGGCTGGCCGAACCAGCGTTAGCGCTAACATGACCGGACACCCTTGAGGTGCGTCGAAGCCACGATTCGACGAAGCGGCCTGCCCGGTAGACCGCGAATGCCGGTGCCCTTATCCATCGACTGTGAGCGATAACAAGCCACTAGTCAAGTTGTCGTCTTCTCGGGCTACCGGTGGCGCACCACTCCCCGCCGAGAAGCCCCACCGGCTTCGAGGAAACAAGGCCGGCTCTCTCCGGCACACCCCCTGCGCCGCGCGCTGATCCTCGTCGACGCGGCTCCCGTCAGGGCCGGACCGGCAAGCGTCGGCGTCGCCACGGAACTGCTCGCCGCGGGGACTGCACGAGGCAAGCCCCTGCTCGCGGACGAATGGCCTGGCGGCGGCATGAGCCGGTGCCCGGAGACGGGCCCGGCGAGACCGGACTCAGCGGCGCGGTGGGGCGCCGACGCTGCGGCGAGGGATCAGGGTCGGTGCGATGGTGTGCCGCCCGGGGCCGGTGGTGTTCCCCTCGATCTGGGCGAGCAGCAGGTCCAGACTCGCCTGGGCGACCGCAGCGAAGTCGGGTCGCACGGTGGTCAGCGGTGGTATGAAGAACGCAGCCTCCGGCACGTCGTCGAAGCCGACCACGCTGATGTCGTCCGGCACGCGCCGACCGTGCTCGTGCAGGGCGCGCAGCACACCGAGCGCCAGGTGGTCGTTGGCAGTGAAGACCGCCGTGACCTCCGGCATCCGGGCCAGCATCTGCCCACACCGGTAGCCGGCCGCCGCGGACCAGTCCGCCGGCACCAACGGTGGAATCTCGGCACCGACCGCCTGCAACGCCTGCCGCCATCCCTCGATCCGGCCGGCGCTGTCGAACCAGTCCGGCGGCCCCGACACGTGCCATACCGTGCGGTGCCCGGCGTCGAGCAGGTGCTGGGTGGCCGCGCGGGCCCCGGCCACCTGGTCGACCGTCACCAGCGGCACCGGCCGGCGCGGGTCACCGTCGACCGTGACCAGCGGAACGTCCTTCGGTAGGCGTTCCAGGGCCTCCCCCGCCGACTCGACCGGCGCGATCACCACGATGCCGGCGACCCGGTGAGCCAGGTGCCGCTCCACCGCTGCCGAGATCGACTGATGATCCAGGTCGTGGACGCTGCCGACACTGACAGCGAAGCCGGCCTCCGCGGCCTCCTGCTCAAGGGCGGCCAGCAGGGACGCCGGGCCGTAGAGGGTGGTGGTCTGCGCGACCACGCCGATCACCTGCGACCGGCCGGTCACCAGCGCGCGGGCCGCCCGGTTCGGCCGGTAGCCGAGTTCGGCGATCGCCGCTTGGACCCGTAGCCGGGTCTGCTCCCGCACGTTGGGGTGCCCGTTCAGCACCCGGGACACCGTCTGGTGGGAGACGCCGGCGAGGCGAGCGACGTCCGTCATCGCAGGACTGCGCACGGCCACCTCACTCTCCCGCCTGCCCTCGACGATCGCGGCCGGCCGGTCGGCGGAAGCGGCCTGGAGGGTACGAATCGTTCGGGCGACCGCCACCGTGGTGTTTCCGAGTGGCCGGTGCCTGGTCGCCGACAGTCTACGCCAGTCGTCACGGCGGCCACGGCGCGGCTGAGCCGCCGGCCGAGCGCTCCGGTCGGAGAAAGACGAGGTGGCGGAACCCTTTTCGTTGCGGGACTGGCGGCACCGCGCAAGCGACCGGCACCTCGTTCCGACCTGCGCCGCGGAAGGTTCGTACCGCGTCGCGGGGTCGGACAGGAAGCACCGTTGCCGGCCGTGGCGTTCAGCCGAAAGCGCGTCAGAGGGCTCTCGCGATCGTGGCGAGGTTGTACACATCCAACGCCTTGCCACTGTTCCGGTTCACCAACACGTACCACGCGTTCGTGTCGACCGGCGCAGCCGGTGCCGGCGACGGCGCCACGCCCACCAGGGCAGCGGCACCACTGCCCACCGCCGCCGCGACCGCGGCGACCACCCGCGACAACCACTCACGTCGACGCGCCAAGCCCGGCGACAGCCCACTGATCGCAACCATGGTTCTCCTTCGATGACGGGGAGTTCCCACAAGTCCGCCTTGCCGCCGTCCCGGGACACCTCGCATCACCCCGAGCGATGACCCACGGAAGGGGAGCGCTCCCCCTCCCCGGTCCGGCCGCCCCCGGTCAGAAACCCCGGGCGAGCCGGTAGTACGCCTGGTTCCAGCGCAGTTCGTCGGCGAAGCGGATCGGATCGGTGTCGGCGTCGATGACCACCAGTTCGGTGCGGCTCATCTCGGCCAGGTCGCGCAGTTCCTCCACACCCACCGCCTGCGAAAGCACCGTGTGGTGCGGAGCGCCGGCGGTGATCCACGCCTCCGCCGAGCCGGGCAGGTGCGGCCGGGGCCGCCAGACCGCCCGGGCCACCGGCAGCCGGCGCAGCGGGTGCGGCGGCGGCACGACGTCGACGACATTGGCCACCAGCCGAAACCGCTCCCCCATGTCCGCCATGCCCAGCACGACGGCGGGACCCGGCGCGGCATCGAAGACCAGCCGTACCGGGTCCTCCCGGCTGCCGATGCTGAGCGGGTGAATCTCCACGTCTGGTACACCGGCGGCGATGCTCGGGCACACCTCGAGCATGTGCGCACCGAGGACCAGTTCCTGACCGGGGGTGAGGTCGTACGTGTAGTCCTCCATGAAGGAGGTGCCACCGTCGGCTCCGACCGCCGTCGCCTTGAGCATCCGGACCAGGACGGAGGTCTTCCAGTCACCCTCGCCGCCGAAGCCGTATCCGTCGGCCATCAGCCGCTGCACGGCGATCCCGGGAAGCTGACGCAGGCCACCGAGGTCCTCGAAGTTCGTGGTGAACGCCCGGAAGCCGCCCTCGTCCAGGAACGCGCGCAGGCCGGTCTCCAGGCGCGCGGCGTACCGCAGGGAGTCGTGCCGCGCGCCGCCGGGCCGCAGTTGAGGGTCGATCCGGTAGGTGTCGTCGTACTCCTTGACCAGGTCATCCACCTGCGCCTCGGCGACCTCGTCGACCACCGCGACGAGGTCGTTGACGCCGTAGGTGTTGACCGACACCCCGAAGCGCAGCTCCGCCTCGACCTTGTCCCCGTCGGTCACGGCGACATCGCGCATGTTGTCACCGAACCGGGCGAGCCGCAGTGACCGCACCGCTGACCAGCCGATGGCGGCGCGGGCCCAGGCGCCGATGCGTGCGACGACCCGGGGGTCGGTGACATGGCCGGCGACAGTCTTGCGGGCGACACCGAGCCGGGTCTGGATGTACCCGAACTCGCGATCGCCGTGCGCAGCCTGGTTCAGGTTCATGAAGTCCATGTCGATCTCGTCCCACGGCAGCAGGACGTTCGCCTGGGTGTGCAGGTGCAGTAGTGGCGTCCGCAGCGCGTCCAGGCCGGCGATCCACATCTTCGCCGGGGAGAAGGTGTGCATCCAGGCGATCACCCCGACCGCTCCCTGCACGGCCGCGTCCCGGCACGCCGCGAGGATGTCGGTGCTGGAGGTGAGGACCGGCTGCCAGACCACTCGGACGGGGATGTCCTGAGACGCGTCGAGCCGTGCGGCGATCTGCCGGGACTGGTCGGCGACCTGCCGGAGGGTCTCCTCGCCGTACAGGCCCTGGCTGCCGGTGAGGAACCAGACCACGGGCTGGGGGTGGGTTGCCATGTCGTTGCCTTCCGCGGTAGGGGCGGTCACTTGAAGCGGATGCCGATGAGGCGCTGGAGAAGGATGAAGGCGAAGAGCAACCCGCCAATCACGATCTTGGTCCACCAGGAGTTGAGGCTGCCGTCGAACGTGATCAGGGTCTGGATGACACCCAGCACCAGGACGCCGAGGACGGTGCCGAAGACGTAGCCGGATCCGCCGGTGAGGACGGTGCCCCCGATGACGACGGCCGCGATCACGTCGAGTTCCATGCCGACGGCGATCAGCGGGGCGCCGGACAGCGTGTAGAACGACAACAGGATTCCGCCGATGGCCGAGCACAGCCCGCTGACCGTGTAGACGGCGATCCGGGTGCGGCCGACGGGCAGGCCCATCAGCAGCGCGGAGTGGGAGTTGCCACCGATGGCGTACACGGTGCGGCCGAAGCGCGTGTACGTCAGCACGTACGCGGCGACGAGCACCACCGCGAACGCGATCAACACGCTGATCGACACGAAGTTCCCGGCGGGGTTGCCGATTCGCTCCTGCGACATGGTGGTCCAGAAGCCGTCGGTGATGGGGATGGACGCGTCGCTGATGAACGTGCACATGCCCCGGGCGAAGAACATTCCCGCGAGGGTGACGATGAACGGCTGGATGTCGAAGAAGTGGATCGCGCAGCCCATCAGGAACCCGAGCGCCGGGCCGATCAGCAGCGCGATGACGAGCACCAGGGCCGCGGGCAGCCCGCCCTGGAGCAGGGAGGCCGACACCATGGCGGTCATCGCGACCACCGAGCCGACGGACAGGTCGATGCCGCCGGTGAGTATCACGAAGGTCATGCCGACCGCGACGACGAGCAGGAACCCGTTGTCGATGAAGACGTTGAAGACGACCTGGATGTTCGAGAAGGCCCGATACTGGGAGACGCCGATGCCGTACATGACCAGCAGCAGGGCGAGGGTGGCCAGGACCGGGACGTGCCGCCGGGGCAGGCTGGGCCGCCACGTACTGCCGGTGCTCAGCGACGTGCTGCTCATGCCGACACCTGCGCCCTCTCCCGCTGCGGGGCCGCCGGGCCGGGTACGGCTCG
Source organism: Micromonospora sp. URMC 106 (assembly GCF_051386395.1). Classification (NCBI taxonomy): domain Bacteria; kingdom Bacillati; phylum Actinomycetota; class Actinomycetes; order Micromonosporales; family Micromonosporaceae; genus Micromonospora; species Micromonospora sp. URMC 106. The sequence continues at coordinate 21,097 of NZ_JBPQTP010000051.1, read as the reverse complement.
ACCGCGGCGGCGGAACCGGGCGCGGAACTCGGGGGACTGGACGAGGCAGACGACGATGACGACGACCGCCTTGAACAGCAGGGACGTCTGCGGCGAGATGTTCATGGCGTACACCGTGGTCGTGAGGGTCTGGATGATCAGGGCGCCGAGGACCGTGCCGCTGAGGGAGAACCGTCCGCCGGCGAGGGAGGTGCCGCCGATGACCACCGCGAGGATCGCGTCGAGCTCGATCCAGAGACCGGCGGCGTTGCCGTCCGCGCTGGACACGTTCGCGGTGATCATGAAGCCGGCGAGCGCGGCGCAGGCGGCGCTGACCACGTACACCAGGAAGATGACGCGGCGCGAGCGGATGCCGGCCAGTCTGCTGGCCTCCGCGTTGCCGCCGACGGACTCGACGATCAGGCCGAGGGCGGTGCGGCGGGTGAACGCGGCGACGAGCAGGGCCACCGCAAGTGCGATGAAGATCGCCAGGGGTAGTGTCAGGACGTGTCCGAGCCCGATCGCCCGGTACGGGGCGGAGTTGATCGTGATGATCTGCCCCTCGGCGATCAACTGGGCGAGCCCCCGGCCGGCCACCATCAGGATCAGCGTGGCGATGATGGGCTGGATGCCGATGACGGCGACCAGCACCCCGTTCCACACGCCGAGCACGAGCGCGGCCCCGAGGGCCAGGGCGAGCGCGGTGAGGACGGTCGGGAGACCGCTCTGGTCGCCTGACCGGCTGATGTGGAGACAGGCGATGGCGCCGCTGATGGCACAGAGCGAGCCGACGGACAGGTCGATCCCGCCGGTGGCGATGACGAGGGTCATGCCGAGTGCGACGAGAATCAACGGCGCGCTCAGCCGCAGGATGTCGATCGGCGTGCCGTACAGATGCCCGTCGTTGACCTCGACGGAGAGGAACCCGGGCCGGTAGATCGTGTTGGCGACGATCATGAGGAGGAGCACGAGGACGGGCCAGAGGAGCCGGTGGCGGGTCAGCCGCTGGACACGGTCGGTGGCGGCGCTCATCGATCCACCTCCACCCGGTGGGTTCCGCTGGCGATGGTCCGCATGACGCGGTCGGCGTCGAGGGCGTCGTCGTTGTCGAGCTGGGCGACCATCGTCCGGTCGCGCATCACGGCGACCCGGTGGCTCAGCCGCAGCACCTCTTCCAACTCGGCGGAGATGAACAGCACGGCCGTGCCCCCGTCGGAGAGCTCCACCACGAGCTTCTGGATCTCGGCCTTGGCACCGATGTCGATGCCCCGGGTCGGCTCGTCGAGGATCAGCAGCCGCGGCTCCGTGATCAGCCACCGGGCCAACAGCACCTTCTGCTGGTTGCCGCCGGAGAGGTCGCGCACGGGCGCGTCGGGATTGGCCGGCCGGATGCGCAGCGCCTTGACGTACCTCTCCACCAGCTCGTCCTGACGGCGGCGCGGAATGGGCCGCGCCCAGCCACGCGCCGCCTGCATCGCGAGGATCATGTTCTCCCGGACCGACAGCTCGGGCACGATGCCCTCCGCCCGCCGGTTCTCCGAGCAGAATCCGATGCCGCGGTCGATGGCCTGCGCCGGGCTCCGCAGGGACGTCCGGCCGCCGTCGACCACCAGGTGGCCGCCGTCGGCGCGGTCGGCGCCGAACAGCAGCCGCGCCACCTCGGTACGGCCCGAGCCGAGCAGGCCGGCCAGCCCGACCACCTCGCCGGAGTGGATGCGCAGACTGAACGGGGCGACGGCGCCCTTGCGGCCGAGATCTGACGTCTCCACCAGCGGGGTCCCTGCCGACTGCGCCGCGACGGGCCGCTTGGGCTGCTCGTCGAGGCGCTCCAGGACGTCGAGTTCCTTGCCTATCATCTTCTCGACGAGGCTGAATTGCGGCAGCTCCTCGGTCCGGTACTCCCCCACGAGCGTGCCGTTGCGAAGCACGGTGATCCGGTCGGCGATCCCGTACACCTGGTCGAGGAAGTGGGTGACGAACAGGATCGCGATTCCCTCGTCCCGCAGTTGCCGCATGATCCGGAACAGCTGCGCGACCTCGCCGACGTCCAGACTGGACGTCGGCTCGTCGAGGATGAGCACCCGCGCGCGCACGTCGATCGCCCGGGCGATGGCGACCATCTGCTGCACGGCGAGCGAATACGACGCCAGCGGCGCGGAGACGTCTATGTCGAGGTCCAGGCGGACCAGGAGCGCCCGCGCCCGCCGGCGCATCTCACGCCAGCGGACGGCACCGAGCCGGCGCGGTTCCCGACCGATGAAGATGTTCTCCGCCACCGACAGGTTGGTGCAGAGATTGACCTCTTGGTAGACGGTGCTGACGCCGGCGGCGGCGGCTTGCCTCGGGCCGGTGAAGGAAATCTGCTCATCGGCGAGAGTGATGCTGCCCGCGTCGATGTCGTAGACGCCCGTCAGCACCTTGATCAGGGTCGACTTGCCGGCGCCGTTCTCGCCCATCAGGGCGTGGACCTCACCTGGGAACAGCCGGAAGTCGACGTTGTGGAGTGCGCGGACCCCCGGGAAGAACTTGCTGATCCCGGTCATGGTCACGACCGGACGGCTACCCGCCATTCCATCACACCTTCTCTGGACGGTGTCGGCACGGAAACGAGCGACGAGCCGGGGCCGCCGTCCGGTGGACGGCGACCCCGGTGCGGTCAGTACTTGCGGTCGGGCAGCGCCTTCTTGGCCTGCTCCTGCGTGAAGGTGGTCTCCTCGGTCTCGATCCGGACCGGCACCTCCTCGCCGGCGTGGACCTTCTTCGTCAGCTCCATGAGCTGTGGCCCGAGCAGCGGGCTGCACTCCGCGATGAAGTTGAACTTGCCATCCGCGAGGGCCTGCATGCCGTCCTTCACCGCGTCGATGGTGATGATGAGGATGTCCTTGCCGGGCGTTTTCCCGGCCGCCGTGATCGCTTCGAGCGCGCCCAGGCCCATGTCGTCGTTGTGCGCGAAGAGCACGTCGACGTCCGGGTTGGCCTTGAGGAACTGCTCCATCACCTGCTTACCGCCGGCCCGGGTGAAGTCACCCGACTGGGAGGCGACGATCTTGAGGTTCGGGTTGGCGGCGATCGCCTCGGCGAAGCCCTTCTTGCGGTCGTTCGCCGGCGCCGAACCGGTCGTGCCCTGCAGTTCGACGATGTTCACCGGCCCTGTCGCCGACTTGGTGTTCTCCACCAGCCACTCGCCGGACAGGCGGCCCTCCTTGACGAAGTCCGACCCGAGGAAGGTCTTGTACAGCGACTTGTCGGCGGAGTCCACGGCGCGGTCGGTGAGGATCACCGGGATGCCCGCGTCCTTGGCCTCCTTCAGGACGGTGTCCCAGCCCGACTCCACGACCGGCGAGAAGGCGATCACGTCGACCTTCTGCTGGATGAAGTTCCGGATCGCCTTGATCTGGTTCTCCTGCTTCTGCTGGGCGTCGTCGAACTTCAGCTCGATTCCCGCCTCGGCGGCGGCCTCCTTGATCGAGGTGGTGTTCGCCGTCCGCCAGCCGCTCTCCGCGCCGACCTGGGAGAAGCCCAGAACTATCTTGTCGTCGCCACCGCCGGAGTCGCCGCCGGTGTCGCTGTTGCCGCAGGCCGCGAGGCTGCCGGCGAGCAGCACGGTGACGAAGGCCGCGACTATGGTGCGTGCCGTTCTCCTGGTTCTCATCGGTTCTCCTCGGGATCGGGCGAGCCGGATCTCGGCCTCAGGGGCATGCGGCCCGGCTGCCGTGGTGGGGTGGTGCGAGAAGGGCGGTGCCGGATGAGCGGTGTCCGGTCAGGAGGTTCGGACGGCGGTGCTCAGCCCGGACGTTGCCCGTAGACGTTCTGGTACCGGTCGTGGAGCGAGTCGATGTCGGCCGGCGCGATCGGAAGCGGCTGACCGAGGGTGCGGGCCAGGTGCGCGGTGCGGGCGACGTCCTCGCACATCACCGCCGCCTTGACGGCCGCGCGGGCGTCCCTGCCGATCGTGAAGACCCCGTGGTTGCGCATGAGCACGGCGGGCGAGCGGTGCCCGGACAGGGTGCTGACGATCCCCTTGCCGATGGCATCCCCGCCGATCAACGCGAACGGCCCGACCGGGATCTCCCCGCCGAACTCGTCGGCCTGGGCGGTCAGCCAGCACGGGATGCCCTCGCCCCGGGCGGCCCAGGCGGTGGCGTAACCGCTGTGCGTGTGGACGACGCCGCCGACCTCCGGCATCGCCCGGTAGACGTAGGCGTGGGCGGCGGTGTCGCTGGACGGGGATCCGGCCCCGTCGACGACGTTGCCGTCGAGGTCGCAGACCACCATGCTGTCCGCCGTCAGGTCGTCGTAGTCGACGCCGCTGGGCTTGATGACCATCAGGCTCTGGCCGGGGACCCGGGCCGAGATGTTGCCGGCGGTCCACGCCACCAGGTCGTACCGGGTCAACTCGCCGTGCAGGCGGGCAACGGTGTCCCTCAGCGCGGCCACCTGTCGAGCCACGTCGCCGGTCATCCGAGCACCTCCAGAATCGTGTCGGCCTTCGCCGCGGCCGCGTCGAGCGCCGCGTTCCGGATCGCCCGCAGGCGGAGCATGACGTCGTTGCCGCCGCGACCGAAGTGGTCGTGCAGCGCGCGGTACTCGGCGTAGAGGGCGTCGTACGCGCGCACGTTGTCCGGATCCGGCCGGTAGACCGCCTCGCGCACCCGGCCCATGGCCGCGGACGCCTCGTGGATCGACGGGTACGCCCCCGCGGCGACCGCCGCGTGGATGGCCGACCCGAGCGCCGGTCCCTGGGCGGAGCCGATGACGCTCAGCGGGCGGTCGGTGACGTCGGCGTAGATCTGCATCAGCAGCCGGTTCGAGGTGAGACCGCCGGCCGCCACCAGGTCGGTGACCGGCACCCCGGCGTCGACGAACGCCTCGATGATCATCCGGGTGCCGAACGCGGTGGATTCGAGCAGCGCCCGGTAGACGTCCTGTGGCCGGGTGGCCAGCGTCATTCCGACGATCAGGCCGCTCAGGTCGTGGTTGACCAGGAGGGAGCGGTTGCCGTTCCACCAGTCCAACGCCACCAGGCCGTGCGCGCCGACCGGCTGGGCGGCGGCCAGCTCGGTCAGCTGCTCGTGCGTGTCCAGGCCGGCGGGCGCGGCGTGCGTGACCAACCAGCCGAAGATGTCGCCGACACCGCTCTGGCCGGCCTCGTAGCCCCAGGCGCCAGGGCTGATGCCGCCGTCGACGACGCCGCACATGCCGGGCACGTCGGCGCGGTGGGTGCCGTTGAGGACATGGCACGTGGAGGTGCCCATGATCGCGACGAGCCGGCCGGGGTTCAGGGCCTGGGCGGCGGCGGCCGTGACGTGCGCGTCGACGTTGCCGACCGCGACCGCGATGCCCTCCGGTAGGCCGGTCCAGGCGGCGGCCTGTGAGCTGAGGTTGCCGGCGCGGTCGCCCAGGGGCAGCAGCGGACCGTCCAGCTTGGTCACGAAGTCGGCGAAGCCCGGGTCGAGCGCGCTCAGGTACTCCCCCGACGGGTACCGGCCGTCCTGCCGGAGGCCCTTGTAGCCGGCGGTGCAGACGTTGCGGGTCTCGGTGCCACAGAGCTGCCACACGATCCAGTCGGCCGCCTCGATGAAGCGATCGGCGCGCCGGTAGGTCTCCGGGTCCTCCTCGAGGATCTGCAGGCCCTTGGCGAACTGCCACTCGGCCGAGACCTTGCCGCCGTAGCGGCTGATCCACGGCTCGCGCCGCTCGTGGGCCAGCGCGTTGATCCGGTCGGCGTGCGGCTGGGCGGCGTGGTGCTTCCACAGCTTCACCCAGGCGTGCGGCCGGTGGCGCAGCTCCGGGATCTCGCACAGCGGCGTACCGTCGGCGAGGGTCGGCAGGACGGTGCAGGCGGTGAAGTCGGTACCGATGCCGATGACCTGAGACGGTGCGACGCCGGCGGCAGCCAGCGCGGCCGGGACGGCATGACGCAGGACGGCCCGGTAGTCCTCCGGGTCCTGCAGCGCCCAGTCGGGGGGCAGCGCCGGCCCGCCCTCGGGGAGCGCGGACTCGATGACTCCATGGCGGTACGCGTGCACCGCGGTCCCGAGCTCCGCGCCGTCGCTGACCCGGACCACCAGAGCCCGGCCGGAGAGCGTGCCGTAGTCGACTCCGACCACGTACCGCTCGTCCGTACCGTCCACACCGCTCATGACCACCTCCGCTCGATCGCGCCCCTAGTGTTAACGCTCACATCGAACTCCGTCAAGACGCCTGTCGGCAACAGGCGGGTAGCGGGCCCGGCGGATCTGGGGATGTGTCCACGGCGCGCAGGGGCTCCGGCCACGCCACGACCGCCGGCCGAACCGGGCGCGCAGGTTACGGCAGAACACCTGCCCGGCTTCGCAGCCATGATCCATATAGGAGTTAACGTTAACGACATCGAACGCCAACAATAGAAATCGGATCGAAACCGGGCGTGACCGCGTCCACCACCGCACACCCGGTCGACCCTCACCGCAGGAGTGCGACGGGAAGCCCTTGATGGCGGCGGCGCATTCTGGCACCGTTACGTTCGTCTATGTTAGCGCTCCCAAGTCGCCGTCATGAGTCCCACCGGTGGCCGGCCAGATCTGGGCGCGCTGGCAAGCGAAACCCGACCATTCCCCACGACACTCGGGAGCCACCGTGACACCACCGGCCCGACCGCACCGACACCGCCCGTCCCGATCGAAGCGCGGGCTCCTCGCGCTGCTCTCCGTCGCAGCCCTCCTCGCCGCCCTGTTCGCCCCGGCCACCCCCGCCACCGCCGGCACGACCCTCGGCGCGTCGGCCGCGGAGAAGGGCCGCTACTTCGGCGCCGCGGTCGCGGCGCACCGCCTCTCCGACAGCCAGTACGTCACCATCCTCGACCGCGAGTTCAACTCGGTCGTCGCCGAGAACGAGATGAAATGGGACGCCACCGAGCCCCAGCAGGGTGTCTTCACCTTCGGCAACGGTGACCGGATCGTCAACCACGCCCAGTCCCGCGGCATGTCGGTGCGCGGGCACACCCTGCTGTGGCACGCCCAGCAGCCGGGATGGGCGCAGACCCTCTCCGGCAGCGCGCTGCGGAACGCCGCGATCAACCACGTCACCCGGGTGGCCAGCTACTACCGCGGCAAGATCCACTCGTGGGACGTGGTGAACGAGGCCTTCGCCGACGGGGGCGGCGGCGCCCGGCGCGACTCCAACCTCCAGCGCACCGGCAACGACTGGATCGACGCCGCCTTCCGCGCGGCCCGCGCCGCCGACCCCGGCGCCAGGCTCTGCTACAACGACTACAACACCGACGGCATCAACGCGAAGTCCACCGCCGTCTACAACATGGTCCGCGACTTCAAGGCCCGCGGCGTACCCATCGACTGCGTCGGCTTCCAGTCGCATCTGGGCACCAGCCTGCCCGGTGACTACCAGGCCAATCTGCAGCGCTTCGCCGACCTCGGCGTCGACGTCCAGATCACCGAACTCGACGTGGCGCAGGGCGCCAACCAGGCCAGCATCTACGCCGCCGTCACCCGCGCCTGCCTGGCCGTCGCCCGCTGCACCGGAATCACCGTCTGGGGAATCCGGGACAGCGACTCCTGGCGGAACGACAATCCCCTGCTCTTCGACGCCAACGGCATCAAGAAGCCCGCGTACACCGCCACCCTGGACGCCCTCAACGCCGGCGGGCCGGGCAACCCCGGACCGATCGACCCCAGCGCCTGGTACGTGCTGGTGAACCGGAACAGTGGGAAGGCGCTGGACCTGTACGCGTCGGCCACCACCGACGGGGCGCGGATCACCCAGTGGACCCGGCACGACGGGGCGAACCAGCAGTGGCAGTTCCTCGACTCCGGCGGCGGCTACTACCGGCTGAAGTCCCGGCACTCGGGCAAGGTCCTCGACGTGTACAACTGGTCGACCGCCGACGGTGGGGCCATCGTGCAGTGGAGCGACCACAACGGGACCAACCAGCAGTTCCGCATCGCGGACTCGGGTGGCTACGTCCGACTGCTCAGCCGGCACAGCGGCAAGGTCGTGGAGGTGCAGGGTGCTGCCACGACCGACGGCGCGAACATCGTGCAGTACGCCGACTGGAACGGCGCCAACCAGCAGTGGCAACTCGTCCGGGCCGGCTGACACCGCCCCGAACGACCGGCTCGGCAACGGCAACGGCCCGGCGGGATCTCCGCCGGGCCGTTCACGGCAAGTCCACCGGCCCGTACCGGGTCCGGGCGGCCCCGCTGCTCAGCGCCCAGTAGCGGTCGCCGAACGACCAGTGCCACCATTCGGTCGGGTAGTTGACCATGCCAGCGGACGACAGCGCCCGGCCCAGGATGCCGCGATTGGTGCGGGCCTGCGGGGAGATGTCGGGTGATCCGGTGAAGCAGGCGTTGGCGCTGTCCACCGGGCTGGCGTTGACGATCGTGCCCAGGTCCAGTTCGAGCCCGTCGGGCGTGCAGAGGGTGAGGTCGACCGTCCCGCCGGTACTGTGCGGAGCCACCTCGGGCGGCGAGATGTACTTGCTGGCCTCCACGTGCCGGCGCGCCGGGTCCCACTCCGGGTACCTGCGGCGCAGTTCGTCCTTGTAGCTCTCGAAGTAGGTCGTCTGCAGGCTGAGGGGCCGGTACCCCTCGATGATCAGCAGCCGCAGCCCTCCCGGCAGGGTCCGCTGGGCGTCGAGCAAGCGCTGGACCGTTGCCTCCCGCAGGTGTGCGTAGGCCCCGGCCGCGTCGGCCAGGCGTTCGTCGACCCGAAGTTCCGGTACCTGGCGCACGTCCACCAGGGCCTCCCCGTTGTCGTGCAGCGGGATGGCCGAGATTCGCCGATCCGACAGCAGGATCATGACCGGGCCCGCCCGGCGGCGTCGATGATCGCGCCGGCCACGGCGTCGGCCGCGTGGGGGCGGCCGTGCCGACGGGCGGCGTTGGCCAACTCCTGGCGTCGCTCCGGGTGGTCGAGCAGCATCGTGATCTCCTCGTAGAGGCGGTTGGCGGAGGCGTCGGGGCCGGCGAGCACGCGGGACGCACCGGCGTCGGCGAGGTGCCGTGCGGTGCGCCGCTGTTCGTCGCCTCCGGTGGGGATGAGCGGGATGAGGACGCAGGCCTTGCCCAGGGCGGTGAGTTCGGCGACGGTGCCGGCGCCGCTGCGCGCGACGACGATGTCCGCGGCGCTCAGGACGTCGGGCAGCTCGTCGTGGACGTAGTCGACCACCCGGTACCTGCCGCGCAGGTGTTCCGGGACAGCGTCGGCGACCTGCCGCATGCGGGCGAGTGAGAAGCCACCGCACTGGTGGAGCACCTGACATCTCGGCAGGAGCCCGGGGAGGATGTCGGCGATCAGGTTGTTGACCTGGACGGCGCCCTGGGCGCCGCCGGTGACGTACACCAGCGGGAGGCGGGGATCCAGGCGGTATGTGGCGAGCGCCCGGTCGCGGTCGCCTATGAGGATCTCGGGCCGGATCGGGTTGCCGGTGACCACCGCGCGGGCTTTCGCCCGGGTCGGCAGGTGGTCGATGGAGGATTCGTGGCTCAGCAGGACTCGATCGGCCAGGCGGGCGAGGATCCGGTTCGCCAGCCCGAGCGTGAGGATCTGCTCGTGCATGACCAGCGGGCGGCGGGTCAGCCAGGCGACGATCCCGATCGGGACGCAGACGTACCCGCCGGTGGAGAGGACCACCTCCGGCCGGCTGCGCACAACGATCATGATGGCCTGGAAGATGCCGAGCGGCACGCGGAAGGCGTCGGCGACGTTGCGACCCCACTCGTGCAGGTTCGGCGAGCGGCGCAGCTTGCCGGTGGTGATCGCCGCGAAGGGTATGCCCTCCTGCCTGGCGACGCTGGCCTCCAGTCCGTCGGCGACACCCACCCAGAGGACGTCCGGCTCGGTGCCGGCTGCCGCCAGGCGGGCGCGCAGCGCACGGATCGTGGTCAGCGCCGGGTAGGTGTGTCCGCCCGTTCCCCCGCCGGTGACGACGACGCGGATACCGCGGAGATGTTCGGCGGTGTAGACGGCCATCAGCGGGGCCTCGAGCAGGGGACGGCGGCGTCGCGTCGATGCAGCGCGCCCCGGATGAGGATGTCGAGCAGCGCCGGGAAGTCGATTCCGGCCCGCTGCCAGATCTGTGGGTACTGGGATGCGGCGGTGAACCCGGGAAACGTGTTGACCTCGTTGATCACCGGCTCCCGGCAGTCTCCGGTCCACGATGTGCCGTGGTCGACGTGCGGCTCGGGGAGGAAGAAGTCGACGCGGAGCAGCCCACGGCAGCCGAGCGCGTGGAACGCCTGCACAGCCCGGTCCTGCAGCAGTCGGGCGGTGCCGGGGTCGAGTTGGGCCGGGATGTGGAAGTCGGCACCGCCGTCGTACTTGGCTTCGTAGTCGAAGAAGGTGGCGTTCGCCACCCGTATCTCCAGCGGCGGCCCGGCCTCGACGCGACCGTCGGGGTGCTGGAGGACGCCGACGTCGATCTCGCGCCCGCGCACGGAGCGCTCGACGAGAACCTTCGCGTCGCTCTCGCGCGCGAGCCGCAGGGCTGCGGGCAGCTGCGCCCACTGTTCGACCTTGGAGACCCCGAGGCTCGATCCGGCCCGGGCCGGTTTGACGAAGACGGGTAGTCCCAGTCGCTGCTGATCCCGCGACGACAGCTCCTCGCCGGAGCGCAGCGTCACCCCGGCGGCCACGCGCAGGCCGGCGGCGGCGAGGAGTTTCTTCGTGACCGGCTTGTCCATCCCCGCGGCGCTGGCGAAGACACCGTTTCCGACGAACGCGACGCCGAGCCACTCCAGCATCGACTGGACGGTGCCGTCCTCACCGTACGGGCCGTGCAGCGCCGGAAACACCACGTCCTGGCCGCTCAGCGTACGCAGCGCCTGCGCGAACGTGGCTCGGTCGCCGTCCACCCGCCACTGGCCGTCCCGCTCGATCAGCACCTCGGTCACGTCGTATGTGTCGCGGTCGAGATGGGCCAGGATGCTCTCCGCCGACCGCCGGGAGACGTCGTGCTCCCCGCTGCGCCCACCGAACAGCACCGCCAGACGAACAGTCATGATGTCGCCGCTCCCCCACGTAGGTGTACCCGCGCCACTCGCGTTCCGATTCCGGTCAGGACTTCGTGCGGGTTGGTGCCGGCCCACCGTGCCCACTCGGCGGCCGTCGGCTCGGCCGGGTCAGGCGAGCCCGGCTCGGCGCCGGGACCGAAGACGACCACGGGATCGCCGAGCGCCACCGGTAGATCGCCGGCATCGACGACGCACTGATCCATGGCGATGCGGCCGACGATCGGACATCGTCGACCAGCTAGCCAGACCCACGCGCGGCCCTCGGCGGTGCGCGACAGACCATCGGCGTACCCGAGCGGCAACAGGGCGAGCGTGGTCGGGCGGCTGGTCACGTGATCGGGCCCGTACGAGACGCCGGTCCCCGCGGGAACCCGCTTCAGGTGGACGACCTGTGAGCGCAGGGTCATCGCGGGCCGCAGGCCGAAACGGCCCGGACCGGTCGCGCCGAACGGCTCGACGCCGTACATGGCCAGCCCGATCCGGCAGAGATCCAACCGGGTCTGCGGGGCGGTCAGCGCCGCCGCCGAGTTGGCCAGATGCACCAGCTCGGGATCGAGCCCGGCCCCGCGCGCGATCCGCAGCGCCTCCCGGAACGTCGACACCTGCCGCTCGATGCTCGGGCAGCCCGGCACATCCGCGTTGGTCAGGTGGGACCACACCCCGCGTACCTGAATGCTGCCCTCCGCCTCGTGCTTGCGAGCCCAGGTGACCAGCTCCGGCCAGTCGTCGCCCCGGGCACCGTTGCGGGACAGACCGACATCGGCCTTGAGCTGGACCGCCGCCGACACGCCGAGCCGCGCGGCCGCGCCGACGACCGCACCCAGCTGGGTCAGGCTCGACACCGCGATGTCGACATCCGCGGCGATCAGCCGGGTGAAGTCCTCGTCCGGCCGGTGCAGCCAGCTCAGGACAGGCGCGTCGAGACCCGCCGCGCGCAGCGCCAACGCCTCCGCGGTCGAGGTCACGCCCAGCCAGCGCGCGCCCGCACCCACCGCGGCCCGCGCCACCGGCACCGCGCCGTGCCCGAACCCGTCGGCCTTCACCACCGCCATCAGCGCAGTGCGCGCGGTGGCCGCGATCGTTCGGAGGTTCGCCGCGATCGCCCCAAGATCGATCACGGCCTCGGCCAACCGCCCGCCCCCGTCGACGGCATGGGTCGCGACGCGCCGAGTGCGCGTACCCCGCGTCACCGGGCGGCCCGGGGCTCGGCGGGCGAGTCATCCGGCGGTGGGGCGGCCCGGTGCTCGCCGACCGCGGCGGCCCGGCGCACCGCGAGCGTCTCCCGGATCCGCCGCCGGATCGCCCGCCGCTGGCGCTCGTCGCGGCGGCTGCGGGGTGCTGGTTCGAAGATCATGTCCGGCTCCTGACTGACACGCCGGGAACGGTAGGCAGCCGGTGGTGAAGAACCCTTGAAGAAGCCGTGGTCCAGCCGTGCGGAATCCGCCCACATCAGTTCTTCACGGCTCTCGGGTTTACTTGACCCCGCCACCCACCAGGCAGAAGGGGAAACATGAGCGCGCGGATCCTGGTCGCCGAGGACGACCCGAAGCAGGCCAACCTGGTGCGGGTCTATCTCGAACGCGAGGGGCACAGCGTCCTGCTGGTCGGCGACGGGCGGTCCGCGCTGGAGCAGTGCCGGGCCCGCCGGCCGGACCTCGTGGTCCTCGACGTGATGATGCCGGTCGTCGACGGTCTCGACGTGTGCCGGATCCTGCGCGCCGAGTCGGAGACACCGATCCTGCTGCTCACCGCCCGCACCACCGAGGACGACATCCTGCTGGGCCTGGACCTCGGTGCCGACGACTACCTCACCAAGCCGTACAGCCCACGGGAACTGGCCGCCCGGGTACGCGCGCTGCTGCGCCGGGCGCGGGTGGTGACCGCCGACAACCGGGCGGTGCTGCGCGTCGGTGACCTCGAGGTGGACGCCGGCCGTTTCGAGGTACGCGTCGGTGGCCGGCTCGTCGCGCTGACGGCCAAGGAGTTCGGCATCCTCGAGGTGCTCGCCGGCGAGCCGGGGCGGGCCTTCACCCGGGCACAGATCATCGACCGGGCCTTCGGATTCGATCATTACGTGCTCGAACGCACCGTCGACGCACACGTGATGAACCTCCGCCGCAAGATCGAGGACGACGTCGCCGAGCCGCGGTACGTGCAGACCGTCTACGGCCGCGGCTACCGCCTCGCCGCGCCGGCGTCGCGATCCACCACCGCGTCGACCCCGGAGGGCGCGCCCGGAGCCCGCCGGTGAGCTTCCGGCTGCGGGTGCTCTGCCTGGTCATCGTCGTCGCGGTGAGCGCGACCGCGGCGACCCTGTGGCTCACCCTGCGACAGGCGTCGCAACAGATCAACGAGTCGGCCACCGCCGACCAGGCGCAGCTCGAAGAGGTCGTCGCCCGACTCCAGGCGTACGGCAGCGGGCACGGCACCTGGGAGGGCGTGCCCGCCCTGGTGCAGGACCTGCGTGCCCAAACCGGTCAGCGGATCCACCTGGCCGCCGAGGTGGGCCCGGTGATCGTGGACACCGACACCCTGGAGCGCCGCACCGCCCGGCCGCTCGGCTCGACGGTCGGGTTCGTCGATCCGCGGCCGGAGCTGAACCTGGCCGGACTGCCAGCGGACCCGGCCGGCCGGAAGGAGGAAGTGGTGGGCGAGATCGCCGCCTACCGCACGGGCGTCCGGTTCGCGGCCTGCCTGACCCGACACGGCGTCCCCGTTGCCTCCGCCGCCACCAGCACGGGAGTCCCGAGGTTCGACGCCGACCTGAGCGAGGTCGACGTCCGCGATCGCCGGGGCTTCGACGTGACCATCGACGCCTGCCGCGACGTCGCATTCGAGTCGGGCCAGGACCGGAAGATCAACGCTGCCCGGGTGCAGGCCTGTGGCACCCCGACGGCGGTGGGCCCACTGGACACCTGCCTGGCCCAGGCCTTCGTCAACCAGATCAGTGACGTCGCGCCGGTACCCGCCCGGGTCTACCTCGGCGCCCCCAGGGATCCGGCGTCCGTGCTGGTGGCTGCTCCACTGCTCACCGCGGCGGCGGGCGTGGCGGCGGTGGCGATCATCGGCACCATGCTGCTGAGCCGGCGGGTGCTGCGCCCCATCGACACCCTCACCACCGCCGCCCAGCGCCTCGGCCGGGGCGACCTCACCGGACGGGTGCCGGTGCGCGGCAACGACGAGCTGGCGGAGTTGGCCCGGTCGTTCAACCGGATGGCGGACTCCCTGCAGCGCGGGGAGGAGCGCCAACGCCGCCTGGTCGCCGACGTCGCACACGAGCTGCGCACCCCGCTGGCGAACCTGCGCGGCTACCTCGAGGCCCTCTCCGACGGCGTGATCGAGCCGGATCCGGAGCTCTTCGCGTCGCTCCACGAGGAGGCGGTGCTGCAGCAGCGCATCGTCGACGACCTGCAGGACCTGGCCCTGGCGGAGGCGGGCAACCTGACGTACCACAAGGTCACGGTGGACCTGGCCGAACTCCTGGAGACCTGCGGCACCGCCCACCACGCCCGGGCGGAGTCGGCCGGGGTGTCGTTGACCGTGGCGGCCGAGCCGGTCGCGGTACGCGCCGATCCCGACCGGCTCCGCCAGGTGGTGGGCAATCTCGTCACCAACGCACTACGGGCGACCGCTGCGGGCGGCGGCGTCCGGCTGGTCGCGAGCCGCACCGACACGCAGGCGATCGTCCAGGTCGTCGACACCGGCTCGGGAATCGCAACGGACGCGCTGCCGCATGTGTTCGACCGGTTCTGGCGGGCCGACGCCGCGCGGGGCCGCCGTACCGGGGGCAGTGGCCTCGGCCTCGCCATCGCCCGGCAGATCGTCACCGACCACCAGGGCGCCATCACGGTCGCGAGTGAGGTCGGCGTCGGGACGACATTCACCATCACGCTTCCCCGCGCCAACTAGCGCGGTACCTGCCGACCATTGCGGCCGGGCTGGTCGAGCGCGCACGTTCACACTCGGGCGGGAGCCCGCCGAGGCGGTCGTGCCGGCGAACCTCGATGTAAAGTTTTCTAGACACGAAGTCAAAGATTCGCTACCTTCGGGATGTCAAATATTTTCGACATCCGGAGGGCGTCCCATGACGCACGAAGAGAAACGCGCGTGGATCAGGCTGGTCGTCGCCGTGCTCGGCTACTCCGCCTACGTGGTCCTCATCGTCAGCCGCGCCGATGGTCGCCCGCTGCCCGACGTGCCGTACGCGAGCGCCCTGTTGTGGACAGTCGGCGCGGCCATCCTCGCGTCGATCGTGGCGGAGACCGGCATGGCCGTCGTGAATCCGGGCGCGTCGCGCGCCAAGGACGTGCGGGACCGTGAGATCGGGCGGCTCGGTGACCACGTCGGCCAGTCGTTCGTCGTCATCGGCGCGGTCGCTGCGATGCTCATGGCGGTGGCGGACTGGGACAGGTTCTGGATCGCCAACACCATCTACCTGTGCTTCGTGCTGTCGGCGATCCTCGGCGGCATCACCAAGGTCATCGCGTACCGCGGGAGCTTCCCGCAGTGGTGAAGCCGACGCGGGTCACCAACCGCATCCGCGCGCTGCGCTTCGCGCACGGCGAGATGACCCAGGCCGAGCTCGCCGAACACATCGGCGTAACCCGGCAGACCCTCATCGCCATCGAGCAGGGCCGCTATTCGCCATCCCTGGAAATGGCCTTCCGGATCGCCCGGGTGTTCGGCGTTCCGCTCGACGACGTGTTCCAGTATCCCGACTCCCCCGAGGACGTGTCATGAAGGCGATCGCGTACGACGGGTACGGCCCGGCCGACGTGCTCGAGTTCCGCGAGGTCGACAAACCCTCGATCGGAGACGACGAGGTGCTCGTCGAGGTACGCGCCGCCGGCCTGGACCCGGGCGTCTGGATCTTCATGACCGGCCGGCCCATGGCGGTGCGGCTGGCGGTCGGGCTGCGCCGGCCCAAGGTCGCGGTGCTCGGTCGGGCCGTCGCCGGTGTGGTGGTGGCGGTCGGCGCCGGCGTGACTCGCCTGCGCGCCGGCGACGAGGTGTACGGCACCTGCCAGAGCGGTTCGTTCGCCCAGTACGCGACGGCGCGGCAGCACCGGCTGGCACCCAAGCCGGCCAACCTCACCTTCGAGCAGGCGGCGGCGATGCCCATCTCCGCGGTGACCGCGCTGCAGAGCATCCGCGACGCACGCGTGCAGCCCGGACAGCGGGCGCTGGTCACCGGCGCGGCCGGAGGCGTCGGGTCGTTCGCCGTCCAACTGCTCACGGTGCACGGGGCACGCGTGACCGGCGTCTGCAGCACCTCGAAGATCGACCTCGTGCGTTCCATCGGCGCCGAGGACGTCATCGACTACACCCAGCACGAGATCGACCGTGGCGGCGCGCGATACGACGTCATCATCGACACCGCCGGCAACCGACCGTTGTCGCTGCTCCGGCGCGCGAGCACGCCGCGTGGGACCATCGCCCTCGTCGGCGGCGGCCACGCCACGGGCTGGCTGCTCGGCGGCTTCCAACGCCAGCTGGCCGCACCGCTGCTCTCACTGTCCGGCCGCCAGCGAGTGCGCGGCGTGACCGCCCGGGAGCACTACGAGGATCTCGAGGAACTGACCGCCCTCGCCGAGGCGGGCTCAGTCACCCCGGTCATCGACCGCACGTACGCTCTCCCCGACGCGCCCGACGCGATGCGCTACCTCGCCCGGGGTCATCCCGCGGGAAAGATCGTCATCACGGTGTAGCCCAGCCGGGGGCGGCACAGCACGACCACCGCGACCGCGAAGACCACCGGCCGCCGCGGGCGTTCAGCCGCGACCGCGCACGAGCGGCAGGAACACCTCGTCCACGATCTCGACCAACACCTCGTCGGGCACGGTGGGGATGCCGCGCATCGCGTACTCGGCACGCAGCAGCATCATCGGCGTCGTCGCAACCCGGCGGTGCGCGGCCGCGGCGGGTGCCTCGCCCCGGGCCACGGCGCGCTCCAGCATCGCCAGCCAGGCGCGGTCCATGGCGTCCGCGCCGGACCGCTCTCGCATGAGGGTGAGCAGCTCGGGGTCGTCGGCCGCGGCGGCGAGCAACCCGCGCAGGATCGCCCCGTGCGGCGACGACCACGTCTCGTTCGCCCGCCGCAGCAGCTCCAGCGCGTCGCCCCGCAGGGTGCCTGTGTCCGGGTTCGGCATCACGGCGTCGGACAGGTACTGATACGCGGCGATGCCCAGTGCCGCCCGCTGCGGCCAGCGGCGGTAGATGGCGTTCTTGTTGGTTCCGGCCCGGGCGGCGACCCGGTCCATGGTCATCCCCGCGTAGCCGGACTCGCGCAACTCCTCCGCCGCGGCGTGCAGAATCGCCCGCTCCAGCTCCTCGCCCCGGCGCCTCGTGCTCATGTCTTGCAGGGTACTGCGCGTACCTTATAGGGTACGGGCAGTACCCTATAAGCGAGGGAGGCGTCCGATGCGCGTCTTCGGCATGAACTACGACACCGGTTTCGTGAGCGCGGGGACCACGACCCACGAGCCGTTCGACCCCGAGACCGTGCGGCGCGACCTGCGCGTCATTCGCGACGAGTTGCACTGCGACGCGGTGCGCGTCACCGGCGGGGTCCAGGACCGACTCGAACTCACCGCCAGGTTCGCCGCCGAGGCCGGGCTTGAGGTGTGGTACTGCCCGTTCACCAACGGCCTCGACCGCGACGGGCTCATGGCGTTCGTGCTCGACGGCGCGGAGCGGGCCGAGCGACTGCGACAGGGCGGAGCGTCGGTCGTCTACCTCACCGGCTCCGAGATCTCCATGTTCACCGACGGCTTCCTGCCCGGCCGCGACCTGGCCGAGCGCATGGCGCTGTTCACCGACCCGATGCGGATGCGGGAGGCGGTCCCGGCCGCGCGCGCCGCGGTGCGCGACTTCCTCGCCGAGGCGGTGCCCCGGGTGCGGGAGCGGTTCGGAGGGCCCGTCGGCTACGCCTCGATCCCGCTGGAGGCCGTGGACTGGGCGCTGTTCGACATCATCGCCAGCGACGCCGGGTACCGCGACGCGACCAACGCCGCGACGTTCCCGCAGACCCTGGCGGCCGCGGTGGGTCAGGGCAAGCCGTACGCCGCGACCGAGTTCGGCTGCTGCACGTTCCGGGGCGCGGCCGACGTCGCGGGCGGGGCGGAGCCGGTGACATACGACGAACACGGCCGCGCCGCCACACTCACCGCGCGGCTGGAGCGCGACGAGGAGAGCCAGGCCCGCTACGTCGTGGACCTGCTGCGCGACTACGAGGCCGGCGGGGTGGAGGCGGCGTTCGTGTACACGTTCGCGAACCGGCACCTGCCGACCACCGACGACCCGGAGCGCGACTTCGACCTGGCCGCGCGCGGGATCGTACGGGTGCTGCCGGACGGCTCGTGGACGCCGAAGGCCGCCTTCCACGCCCTTGCCGCGTACGGTCGCTCGCGCGCGCAGAGCCGGTCGGGCTCATGAGTGGCCTGTCGTCGTCGCTGGTAGCCGAGGATCATCGTGCGGAGAGCCCGGGTGGTCCGTTCGTGCAGTTCCTGGGGAGCGATGATCCCGGCGTCGGGTGGCCTCCTCACCGACGTGCTTCGAACAGGGGTCGCAGTCCTCGCGCGAAGGCTGCCTCGTCGATGCCCCGGGCCAGTTTCCGGTTGTAGCTCATGCGATACGGGCAGCTGTCCTCGGCGCCCTGTCTCCCCGGGACGGTGAACCTGCTGACCAGCTTGCCGCTGCGCGCCTCCCGCACCGTGACGTCGTAGACGCTCTCGAACAGGTCGAAGGTGAAGGGCCTACCGCCACCCAGCAGGGCCCCTTCACTCGCATAGCGGCAGGTGACGTCCTGGCGCGAGTCCCGGGTCGCCGTGACACGTACGCAGACCAGGAGCTGCACCTGGTCGAGGTTCCTGCGGAAGGTGCCCGGCTGGTAGCGGGGTGCAAAGCCGTCGGGCAGGAAGAACTCGGCGTACTCCATCGACCGCTCGTCGGAATACCTGACCAACGCCATCGGGTGTGGGCCACGGCCGGCGAAGGGCCGAGAGCTGAGATTGTAGACGGAGAGCTTCGGTGACGTGCAGGCATCGTTGAGAGCTTCGCTGCGGGTCTGCGTCGGACCGGGGGGCGGCGGGAGGGGTGGGAGCCGCCCGGACGACGGCGGGCCGCCGGGCCGATCCGGCGGCCAGGTGCACGGCCCGGTCAACACGACGGTGAACGTCCCACTGTTCCGAGCCATCTCCATGAGCAACTGAGTGCCGTCCTCGTGCTCGGCGGTGACCTCCCGGACATCGGCGGGCGTGTCGATCCGCCACCGTTTGGTGTGTTCGGCGAAGCCCTCGCGGAGCATCCACATGTCCACGTCGTCGAGATACTTTTCGGCCTTCCCGCCGGCGGACACCGTCATCTCCGCTCGCGGCCGGACACCCCAGGTCGGTCCGCCCTCGGGCAACTCCGCGCACCCCACACTCCGGGAGTGGCTCGGCGGGGTGACCTTCGCCTCCGGCTCCAGCGCCCCGCTGACGGCACGTGAGAGGCGCTCGGTGAGTCGCTGCTCGAACTCCTGGGTGGTCACCACGGGTGCCAGCGGTTCCGGTCCGGTCTTGTCGGTGCAACCGGCGAGCACCAGCACCGCACACAACGTCACACCGAGCCGGCGACTCCACCGGCCTGCCATCGCACCCCCGATCGTGCCGTCGGGCGGCAGCCGAGAAGAAACGGGATGTTCTGTCCCGTACTCTACCCGTCAATCCACGCCGTCCGATACGACGGCGGCAGCGGCCCCGTTCGGGGTCGCTGCCCTATGCGCCGGTCACCGCTTCGCTACGGCCAGAACGACAGGTCGGCGGGCGGCCGGGGACGGCGGACGACGACCTGCGAGGGATGATGCCGCATCACGTTGATGAGGCGGCGAACCGCGACCGGCGACGTGAGATCTTCCGGTCGAGAAGGATGGCCGGGACCGTCACGGCTGCCAGGGCGGCGCCGATCCAGGTGACGGAGGTAATGCCTGCCCCGGCGTTGAAGGCGACTCCAGCGAGTGCGGGAACGAGGCTGATGCCGAGTTGGAACGCGGACACGGTGGTGGCCCCGGCGAGGGTGGGTGCCTGCGACGCGATGGTGAACACGCGGCCGTAGATGGCCGGGTTGAGCACGAACCCGGCGACCCCGAGGAGCAGGACGAGGGGGACGACGGCCAGCGCGTGCTGGGCGAGGCCCGCGAGCAGGACGGAGCTGGCCAGGATTCCGACCGCCCCGGTGAGGAGCGCGTGTGAGGGTCTCCTGTCGGCGACTCTGCCGCCGATGGACAGACCGATGAAGGCGCCGACACCGAACAGGGTGAGGATCGCGGGAATCCAGACCCGCGGGATGCCGGTGATGTCGGTCAGGAATGCCGCGAGGTAGTTGAACGAGATCATGTAGGCGGCGGTGCTCAGGATGGTGACGGCGTAGACGACCCACAGTTGGGGTCGCCTCATGGTGTGAAGCTCACGCCGCACACTGGGCTTCACGTTCGCGCTCGTGGCGGGCAGCGCGAGGAGGGTCGAGATCGCCCCGGCCACCGTGAGGGCGGCCACGCCCCAGAATCCGCCGCGCCACCCCGTGAAGTAGCTGAGCATGGCTCCGGCCGGGCCACCGGCGATCATCGCGAGGCTGAGCCCGCTGACGACCACTCCGGAGGCGCGTGCGGTGCGGTCGGGTGTGACGAGGCTGATCGCGGTGACCGCTGCGACTGCCCAGAACCCCGCGTAGGCGAGGCCGCAGATGAAGCGGGTGGTCAGCAGGACGGTGTAGCTCTGGGTGAGAAGGCCGATCGCGACGGATACGGCGAAGAGGACCTGGGTGATCACCAGCGTGGCCCGGCGCGGCCAGCGGAGGGTCATGATCGCCAAGGGAGGGCCGCCGATGACGACGCCGAGGGCGAACGCTGAGATCAGCGCCCCGGCTGCGGACAACGTGACCGACAGGTCGTCCGCGATCGCGGGCAGGACCCCGGCAAGCAAGAACTCCGCGCTGCCCATCGCGAAGAGGCTGAACGCGAGCAGGTAGACGCCAAACGGCAGCCTCCCGCCGGAGACTGGTGCCTGTCGTACAGTTTCGACGCTCACCGCCACCACCGCCGTGCCGCGACGGTGGTGGCGCCCCCCGCC